>JANOJK010000491.1:0-2168 GCA_031408165.1 Acidobacteriota bacterium
GCTGATGTCGGACGAGCTCGTGAAGATTCCCTACGCGCTCCGTCTGAGCCGCGCGACCGTGCGCAACATCCGCGCGAACATCGCCATCTCGATCGGGCTTAAGGGGGCCTTAATTGTGATTGCGGTGCTTGTCATCGCGACGCAGTGGATTGCAGTGGTGGCCGACATGGGGGCATCTCTCATCGTCATCGCCAATGCGCTGCGCCTGCTGAGGGAGTGACCGGATCAGCTGATGGCTTTACGGCCCACGGCTCGACACGAAGGCCACGAGGATCACAAAGACCACAATGGACTTGGTGATCTTCGTGATCTTTGTGAGCTTGGTGACTGGGCCCGTGAGCCCGTGTCAGGCTTTGCGATTGGTGAAAAAGTGCTGGTCGACGAACTCGTCGATCGCTCCCTGGTCGGCTGGCTCGACCTTCTCGAACTGCAGCCCCATCCCCACGCGGCGGTCGCTCCACCCCACGCGCGACTCTGCTTCCACATCCACCTTCGAGCCCGGCAGCCGGAAACGCACTTTGACCTTCGCATGCTGTTCGAGCGGGCTCATCGTCCGTACGGCGATCCCCCCCTTGCTCAGGTTCAGCGTCAGCGCCGCCGCGATGGTATTGCCGAAGCGGTACGCGATCGGGATGCCGAGCACCACTCTCGGGCTGCCCCGGCGGTTGAAGTTGTCGGGGAACAGGTGCGGTGCGAGCGACGGCAGGATGTTCTGGACGGCGCTGTACTCGTTGACGTAGCCGGCGACCCCCAGGGCGGCCAGGTCTTTGACCTCCGCGGCGCTGGCAATCGTGCCGCTGAAGACCAGGATGGGCAGCCGGCCTCCGTCGATCTTCCGGATGGTTCTGACCAGCTCCACTCCGCCGGCGTGCGGCAGGCGCAGGTCCAGCACCAGGAGGTCGATTTCGGCCAGGTCGGAGCGGATATGGGCGAGGAGCTCTGCCGCGCTCTTCACCGTGAGGGCCTTGTGGCCGGCGCCCACGAGGGCCGTGGCGAACCGGTCACGCACGAACGCGGTGTCGTCGGCGACAATGACGGTCTTGTTGCTCACGGCCTGATTGCAGAATTTATCAGGTTCTCGCTATAATTCGAACTCCTATCTCATCGTTGATCGTCAGGAGCGTGTATGGCCACCTGTCCGGAATGTGACGCCGAGATCGAGGTCGACGAGTTCGACGTCGATAAAGGGGATTTGATTAGCTGCCCGGACTGCGGCTCGAATCTCGAGGTCATTGGTGTGTCCCCCGTCGAGCTCGAGATGGCCGACGACGAGGATGACGACGAGGACGAGGACGAGGAAAAGGTCGGCGACGACGACGACGACGAAGATGACGACGACGACGACGTCGACGAGGACAAGGAGACAGAAGGCTGGGACAAGTGAGCCCCGGCGCGCACGATGAGGCGCGGCTGCTCGGGAAGGCCGTGGCGCTCGACGCCAGGCTCGAAGCCCTCGGCTCGGTGGTCGTGGCGTACAGCGGCGGCGTGGACAGCGCGTTTCTCGCCGTTACTGCCACCCGGCTTCTCGGCGAGCGCGCGCTCTGCGTGACCGCCGACAGTCCCAGCTACCCTGACCGCCACCGCGACCTGGCCATTGGCACCGCCCGCGCCTTCAGCCTGCGGCACGAGATGGTGGCCACCTCGGAAGTCGAGCACCCGGAGTACCGCGCCAACCCGGCGAACCGCTGCTACTACTGCAAGCACGAGCTCTACACGCACCTCACGGCGATTGCGCGCGCGCGCGGCTTCGCGGCCGTCGTGGACGGCAGTAACGCAGACGACCGTGGCGATTACCGGCCGGGGCGGCAGGCGGCGCGGGAGTTCGGCGTGCTCAGCCCGCTGGACGAAATCGGGCTGACGAAGGACGAGCTCCGCGAGCTCGCGAGGCGCGCCGGGATGTCCACGTGGGACGAGCCGGCCTCGGCCTGCCTGTCGTCGCGGATCCCGTACCACACCGAAGTCACCGAAGAGAAGCTGCGGACCATCGACGCCGCCGAGCGCGTGCTGGGCGGCCTGGGGTTCCGCGTCTACCGCGTGCGCCATCACGACAGCATCGCCAGGCTCGAGCTCGGCCGCGAGGAGATCGCGCGAGCCCTCGAGCCTGAGGTCGCGGCCACTATCGACCGCGAGCTGCGCGCCCTCGGTTACGCGCACGTGACGATCGACCT
>JANOJK010000503.1:0-12790 GCA_031408165.1 Acidobacteriota bacterium
GCCCGCGGGGACCGCGGCCGGAGTGGCGCGACAAGCCCGGGGACGATCGCTCGCGCGATCCCCGCAGCCCCAAGCCCGAATGGAGAGATCGCCCCCAGGGTGATCGGCCCAAGCCCGCGTGGCAGCACCGCGGCGACAAGCCGCAAGGCGACCGCCCGCGTGAACCGCGGCCCCCGGCCCCCCCCAACCCGCGCAGCGGCGAAGGAGGGGAGTCGCGTGACACACCCAAGGATGGTCTGCTGCCTGAAGGCCGCGACACGCCGCGGGGCGAACGCCCGCCGCGGCCGCAAGGCGATGCCCCGCCGGACACGCGCGGGCGTGACTGGCGTCCGGGCGGCACCCACAAGGATCCGCGCGATCGGTTCAAGGTCCCGCGCGACGTGAAGCGCGCGCGCTTCAAGCAGAACCTTCAGCGCGAGCGCACGAACCCGCGGCCGCCGCACAAGAAGAAGGGCGAAGAGTGATCGCCCACATCGTCCTGCTGCAACCGCGGGCCGATCTGACGGACGAGGAGCGTCGCGCCGCACTCGACACCCTGGCCCGCGCAGCGGCCGACGTGCCTGAGATCCGGCGCTTCCGCCTCGGGCGGCGGGTCCGGCATGGCCTGCCGGGATACGAGCAGGCGATGGCGCAGGACTACGAGTTCGCACTGATCATCGAGGTGGAGGACATGCCGGCCCTGACCCGCTACCTGGAGGCGCCCGCCCACCGCGCGCTCGGCAGCCTCTTTTCGACGGCGACCGCGGCGGCGCTCGCGTACGACTACGAGACGACCGACCTGGTCTCGATAGCCTGAGCCGCACAACCGACCCGCACAGTTGTGCGATATCGCACGCCGCACACGCCGCTCCCTGAGGACAAGATTCTGTAACCGGTTCCGTCTGCGGCACTTACAAACGTGTGATGCCGTTGGCCTCGATCCCGCAATAGGAGAGTCCGAGGCGTGCGAGGTGTGCGCCCTCAATTGAAAGGACTCACCATGTTTCGCCGTGCCGCCGCTCTCACGCTGACGGTCCTCTTCGCGAACGCCGTCAACCTCTCTGCAGCGGACCAGGCCACAGCCGGCCTTGGGGCGACGCCTCTCGCCAGCGCGGTCGCCCGCGCCGCCGTGGACAGCGGGCCTGTCGTCACGCTCTGGTCGCTGTCGCAGCGGCCGAAGCGGCCGGCGATGCTGCCAGTGCTCTATGGCACCTACGCGGGGCTGCAGGTGATGGACATGGTGTCGACGCGGAGGGCAATCGCCGCCGGCGCGCACGAAGCGAACCCGCTGATGAAGAAGGGCGGCCTGGGCACCACGCTCGCCATCAAGGCGGCGAGCACCGCCGGGACGTTCTACATTTCGGAAAGGATGTGGAAGAAGCACCGTGTCGGAGCGATCGTGCTGATGGCGGTCGTGAACGGCCTCAGCACGGCGGTTGTCGCGCACAACAACCGCAACGCCTCCCGGAGATAACGAAGGGGTTCGAAGGAAACGGATTTCATGAACGAAGCAACGAAGAAAACGAAAAGCAAAAGTATCCGTTTCCTTCGTTACTTCGTTGCGAGATCCGTTTACTTCGCAACCTCCGTTAACTCCCGCGCACCGAAGAACTCCGCGATGATCTCGCGGAGATGCGGGATGGATTCGGCGGCATTGACGGACACACGCAGGTGGGACCCCTCGTCAAGTCCCTTCGTGTACCAGGAGTTCAACGCGCGCAGCTTGTTGATGACCCAGCGATCGTGGCCGCGGGCGACGCCGGCGGCCGCGCCGGACCGGGCATCGATCCCGGGCGCGAGGTGCCTGAACCCATCGGCTTCACCGGCGCGCTCGTTCAGCAGCAGGTCGATGTAGTCCAGCAGGAACCGGCCGCGCTCCTCGAGTGCGATCTCCCGGGGCGTCTCGCCGCGCGCCAGCGCCGCGGCCTGCTCGAAGATCCACGGGTTTCGCAGGGCGCCGCGGCCGACGAGAACGCCGGCGACGCGGCTGTCCTGGAGCCTCTGCACCATTTGCGACGGAACGACACAGTCCCCGCTGCCGAACACCGGGATGCCGACCGTCGACGCCACGCGGTCGATCAGGTTCCAGTCGGACGACCCCGAGTAGGACTGCGCGGCCGTGCGGCCGTGCACGGTGATGGCGGCGGCGCCCGCATCTTCCATGCGCCGCGCCAGTTCCGGCGCGTTGACCTCGTGCTCGTTCCAGCCGGCGCGCATCTTCACCGTCACCGGAATCCTCACGGCCTTCGCCATCGCGCTCACGATCGCCTGCGCGTGCAGCGGCTCGCGCATCAGGCTGCAGCCGGCGTTGTGCTTCGCGATCTTGGCGACCGGACATCCCATGTTGACGTCGACGATATCGGCGCCCATGCCTTCGACGATCTGTGCCGCGGCCGCCATCCGCTCCGGATCGCCGCCGAAGATCTGGATCGAGACGGGGCGCTCTTCCTCGGTGTATTCCGCGTACTCGAGCGTGCGGTCGATCCCGCGCACCAGCCCCTCGGAGCTGACCATCTCGGTCACCACGAGGCCGCAACCCCCACGGCGCTTCACAAGGCGCCGGAAGGCCGTGTCGGTCATTCCCGCCATGGGGGCGAGCCCGAATGCCGGCGCGAGCTCAATCGACCCGATTTTCATGCTCTCCTTCGCACTTCCGGCTAGTACGCCT
The DNA here is from genome assembly GCA_031408165.1 of Acidobacteriota bacterium. Taxonomy (GTDB): domain Bacteria; phylum Acidobacteriota; class Vicinamibacteria; order Vicinamibacterales; family 2-12-FULL-66-21; genus JAICSD01. The sequence goes on from JANOJK010000503.1 coordinate 2,648, forward strand.
TGACATCCGACGCGTCGACTTCGACGCTGACCGCCTGCCCGATCAAGTCGACGGACAGGATGAGGCGCGCGTGGGCCCCCTTGCGCACCAGCCGTCCCGTTACGCCTTTCAAAGGGCCGTGCGTCACCTCCACCATCATGCCTTCGCGAATCAGCGGGCACGGATCGAACTGGAGCTCGCTCGCCAGCAGCCGGCGGATGCCCTCGATCTCGGGTTCGGGAATCGCGGCGATGTCGCCGTCGAACGACACGATGTTGACGACCCCGGTGCACTTGAGGATCGGGAGCCGCTCGGCGGGATCGAACCGCACGAAACAGTAGCCGGGGAACAGCGGCCAGTCGACCTGCTTCTTGCGGTCCTTCCAGCGGCTCCAGCGCGTAATCGTCGGAAGGAAGGCCTCGAGGCCTTTCCGTTCGAGCTGCTCACGGACGACCTGCTCGTGCCGGGACCGTGTCCAGACGGCGTACCAGGCCAGCGCATCGCCCATGGCGGCCTCCTACTGGCCGCTGCCCGCGGGCTCGCCGGCGACCTGCTTTTCGTAAGCTTTCTTCAGGTCGTCGTTCTTCCATTCGATGATCGCCTGCGTGCGGAGGCGGGCGAGGAACTTGCGCATCTCGGTCTGCGTCCGGGCCCCCGCGACCTTGTCGGCGATCAGATCGCGGACCGAGTCGAACGGCTGCAGCGCCTGCGCCTTCGTGGATTCCAGCTTGAACAGCTGGTAGCCCTTGGGCGTGCGGATCGGCTGCGTGAGCTCGCCCGGCTTCATTTTCTCGACCAGCGCGAGGAGCTGGGGCGACATGTCGGCGTGCGAGAAGGGGCCGATCAGGCCCCCATTGGCTTTCGACGGCGAGCTGGACACGTCCGCCGCGAGCTTCGCGAACTCCTCGCCCTTGAGCGCCCGGGCGCGCACGTCCTCGATCCGGCTCTTCGCTTCGTCGTCTTTTGCGACGTTGACGCCCCCCGTCTCGGCCGGAACCTCGATGAAGATCTCGCGCAACGTCACCGACGCCGAGTCGGTGAACTCCTCGGGATGCTTCGCGTAATACTGCCGCGCCTCTTCTTCGGTAATGGAGAGCTTCGAGCCGATCTCCTGACGCTGGACCTGATCGATCAGCATCTGGCGCTCCAGCTGTTTGCGCAAGTCGTCCATCGTCATGTTTTCCTGCGCAAGCGCCTTGAGGAACTTCTCCTCGTCCTGCAGCCCCTGCTCCTTGCGGATGTTCGCGACGACCTGCTTGAACTGATCGTCACCGAGGCGCAGCCCAAGTTCGCGGCCGCGCTGCAGCAGCAGGATTTCGTCGATCGAGCTGACGAGGATCTGCGGCGTGATCTCGGCCAGCGCTTTCTTCAGCGTCTCGTCGTTCTTCAGCGACTCGGGATCGATCTGCTTCCCCTGCGTCCGCTGCCGAAGGGCCGCGACCTGCCGCTGCTCGAGCTCGGTCTTGGTGATGATCTCGCCGTTCACCTTGACGAGGATCTGCTCGATGATTTCCGCGCGCATCGGCGTCGCGACCGCCGACACCGCGAGGAGCACCGCCGCCGCCAAAAGCTGTTTCTTCATTAGTTTCAATATTTTAGCGTATCTGGACGCCCTCGCTCAAGTCACGCAGCAACCCCGAGACCCGGCTGAAGACGCCCCCTTCGGCGCGGGGGTCCTCCGTAACCGGGCGCAGGATCTCGTCCTTCGAGAAGCCGGACGTGACCGTGCCCGCTGTTGCCCTCGCGGTCCACCATGACGCCGCCGGGCCCCGTTTCTTCGCAGAAATGGCCAATCCGACGCGCATGTCGAGTTTCAGGGTCGCCGGGGGCGTCAACTGGACGTCCTTGCGCTCCTGGATGACGCGGAAGAGCCAGCCGGGGTCCATCTTTGCCTCCGGCCTGAACTTTAAGACGACCAGCTGACCTTCCCGGTCGATGGATTCGATCCCGACCCGATCGGCCAGCAAGCGGATGAAGGCATACTCCGCCAGATTCTGGATGGACGGCGGGGGGGGCCCGTAGCGGTCGCGGACCTCTTCGATGAGCCGCCCGAGCTCGTCCTCCGAGCGGACGCCGGCCATGCGCCGGTAGATGGTCAGGCGCTGGTTCATGTCCGGGATGTAGGTCTCGTCGATGCGGAGGTCCACGCGGAGGTTGACGTTCGCCCGGACCTCGTCCTCGAGCTCCTCGCCCTTGAGCTCCTTGATCGTCTGCTCGAGGAGCTTCATGTACATGTCGAACCCGACCGCCTCGATCTGGCCGCTCTGCTCCCCGCCGAGCAGGTTACCGGCGCCGCGGATCTCCAGATCCAGCGCCGCCACCCGGAAGCCGCTTCCGAGGTCACTGAACTCCCGGATGGCCGAGAGCCGTTTTTTCGCGACGGGCGACAGGTTGTCTTCGGGCGGAATCAGCAGATAGGCGTAGGCGCGGCGGTCCGACCGGCCGACACGGCCGCGCAGCTGATACAGCTGCGAGAGCCCGTACTTGTCGGCCCGGTTGATGATCATGGTGTTGGCGTTGGGGATGTCGAGGCCATTTTCGATGATCGTCGTCGCGAGCAGCACGTCGTACCTGTGCGCGACGAAGTCCACCATCACCTTCTCGAGGGCCTCCTCGCCCATCTGCCCGTGGCCGACGCCGATCTTCGCCTGGGGCACCAGCCGGTGCAGCAGGTCCGCCATCGAATAGATGGACTCGACGCGGTTGTGGACGAAGTAGACCTGCCCGCCGCGCTCGAGCTCGTTGCCAATCGCCCGCCGCATCACCTCCTGGTCGAACTTCACGACGTTGGTCTGGATCGAGAGGCGATCCTTCGGCGGCGTTTCGATGATCGACATGTCGCGGATGCCCGCGAGCGACATGTTCAGCGTCCGCGGGATGGGCGTCGCCGTCATCGTCAGCACGTCGACGCGCTTCTTGATCTGCTTGATGCGCTCCTTGTGCGCGACGCCGAAGCGCTGTTCCTCGTCCACGACCAGCAGGCCGAGGTCGCGGAACCTGACGTCCTTCGACAGCAGGCGATGCGTGCCGATGATGATCTCGACCTTGCCCGCCTCGAGGTCGTCGAGGGTGATCTTCTGCTCCGCCTTGGTGCGGAACCGGCTCACCATGTCGATCCGGACGGGGAACGCCGCAAACCGGTCGGTGAGTGTCTTCAAGTGCTGGAACGCGAGCACGGTGGTGGGGGCGAGGACCGCCACCTGCTTGCCGTCCATGACGGCCTTGAAGGCCGCGCGCATCGCGACTTCCGTCTTGCCGTATCCGACGTCACCGCAGAGCAGCCGGTCCATCGGTGTCGGGGACTCCATGTCCCGCTTGATGTCGGTGACGGCGGTCGCCTGGTCGATCGTCAGGTCCCACTCGAACGCGTCCTCGAACTCCTGCTGCCAGTGGCTGTCGGCGCTGAACGCGTGGCCGGGAATGGCGCGGCGGGAGGCGTACAGCTTGAGGAGCTCCTCGGCCATGTCGCGCATCGCCTTCTTGACGCGCGTCTTCGCCTTCTCCCACGTCGTCCCGCCCAGCCTGTCGAGCGCGGGCCTGGAGGCGCCGGTGTACTTCTGGACGAGATCGAGCCGCTCGACCGGGACGAACAGCTTGTCTTCGCCGGCATAGCGGAGCTCCATGAACTCCTGCGTCTCGAGTCCCACCTCGATCTTCTTCAGGCCCACGAAGACGCCGATGCCGTTGTCGACGTGGACGATGAGATCTCCTACCTTCAGATCGCGGAAATCGGAGAGGAATGTACGCGTCGCGGAGCGGCGCTTCTCGTGGGTCTGACGCTCTTCGTCGAAGACGTCCGTTTCGGCCCAGAGCTGCAGACCGGCGCCGGGAAGACGGAAGCCCTTGGAGAGGTGGCCGACCGCCACGAGCACCGCATTCGCGTGGGCGTCTTCGCCGCGATCGACCGGCGCCGCGGGCACCTGGTAGTCGGCGAGCATCTCGATCACTCGCTCGGCGCGACCTTGCGAGTGCGCGACGAATACGATCGTCTCTCCGGCCTGGCGGGCCGATCGCAGTTGCGCGACCCAGTCGGCGACGCGCCCGGCGAACTCCATCGCGGGCTGCGTCGCGAGGTGACGCACCTGGTCTTCGGTCCCGAGCGCCAGCGTCTCGATCCCGGTGGCGTGTTCGAGTACCGGAGCGACGGCGTCCCACTCGATGACGATCGATGTGGGCTCAGGGGCGCGGTTCTGCTTACGCACCGCTTCGGCGTAGCTGGCGTCGATCTGCTCGCGCTGCTTGACGAAGGTCGCCTTGACCTCGTCGGGTTCCGAGACGAACACCAGCGGCCGCGCCGCCGCGAGGTAGTCCGTTATGGTGGCGGAGCGATCGAGTTCCTCGCCGTCACCGAAGAGCAGCTCCTGGAGCGGCTCGATGTGCGCCTGGTCGACCGCGTCGATCGATCGCTGGGTCCCCGGATCGTAGGTGCGCAGCGACTCGATGTTGTCGCCGATGAACTCGAGGCGGATCGGCTGCCTGGCGCCGGCGGGATAAAAGTCCACCACACCGCCGCGGACCGAGAATTCGCCGGGCTCGTCGGTCGGATCCTGTCGCGTGTAACCGGCGGCGGCGAGCCGGTCGCCGAGATCGACGGGCGAGATCTCGTCGCCGGACCGCAACGTCAGGCCCGCCGCGGCCAGCCGGGCGGGCGGGCTCAGCCTCGGAAGGAGCGCCGCCGCGGATGCGACCACCAGGCGCGCGGTTCCGACACTCAACGCGTGGAGCGCACGGGCCCGGGCCGATGCGATGTCGAAGTGAGGCGAGAGACCGCGGTACGGATCGATCTCGTGCGAGGGGAAGGGCACGACGAGGTGCGCGACGTCCGCGTCGGACAGCCCTTCGAGCGCCGCAATGAAGAACCGCGCATCCGATGTGACCTGCTCCACGTCGGCGTCCGTGGGGACGATCACCAGCACACGCTCGCGCGCGACCGCAGCGGCGGCGAAAAAGCCCTTGGCGGCCGCGGTCAGTCCGCTGACCGACTGGCCCGGCACACCAAACCCGAGCCGGCCAGCAGCCGTCTTGAGGAGCGCGCGAAGCGTGAGCGATGTAGAGGTCGAGGAATTCATTGAAGGGATGACCGGCAGCCGCCGGAACCTTTTATTTTAGCGCGTTTCTGGCGGTGCTTGACGCAGTGCTGAGGTCACTTGGCTTGCACACGCTCGACGGCCGGGCCTCCGACCTGCCCTGAATGCGGCACTCGTGAGGAAATCTGAGGAACTCGGGGAAGTGAAATGAGCAAGCGCGATCGCACGGCCCGGGGCGCGGACCGGCCCCTGTCACCGCGAGGCCGAAGCGCGATCGTGGAACCCGTGTCGTTGATTTTGGCAAAAGTGAGGAGCATATGAGCAGGCGCATTCTCGTTCTGGTTGCGCTGGCCCTGACACTCGGGTCGCGCGCCTCGGCGGATCCCTTTGTCTTGCGACCGCCGTCAGCGCTGGCCCTGGACCACGAAGGGCACGGGTTTCGGTTCGTCGCGGATGGGTTCTCTGCAGGGCAGCGTTTCGATTTCGGTATCGCGATATTCTTCGGCGGCACGTATTCGGGGTGCGACCCCTGTAATGTGGGTCAGACCTACGATCCGAGCTTCACCACGACCAATGCGTTCCTGGGACGCGGCCCAGCTTCCGTCGGCGCCACCGATTACTCGGACCTGGCCTTCTTCGGCGACCTGGCATTTGCCGCGACGCCAGAACCGTTCCCGGGAACTGACGCCCACGGTTTCCAGCTCAGGACGCCGTTCACGTTCACGGGCACGCTCAGGGGCTTCGACGGCGATCAGTTGGCGTTCTCAGCGGGATTGACGGGCACCGGTTTCGCCTCTCGCTTCTGGGACAACAATCGGGATGGCCGGTTTTTCGCCGGTGAAAACCGTCTCACCTACTTCTTCGCGGAGCCGGCGACCGCCACGCCGGAACCAGCGTCGCTGTTGCTCCTCGGCACCGGCCTGGTCGGGCTTCTCGCGCGTGGGCGATCGCGGCGCGGCGCGGCCAATTCGCGGACGAGTTAGGCGCTGCGCGCCTTCTCGACAATGCTGGTGGTCGAATAGCCCGGTTCCACGAGTTCGAGGATGACGCGGCCGCCGCGTGCCTCGACGGTATCCCTCCCGACGATCTGATCCGCCGGCCAGTCCGCACCCTTGACCAGGATGTCGGGTTGGACGCGCTGGATGATGTCGGCAGGGGTGCCGTCGTCGAAAATCGAGACCGCATCCACGCACGCGAGCGCCGCCAGCACTTCCGCGCGCTCCGCCTCCGGGTTGATCGGCCTGGCCGGGCCCTTGTTCCGCCGCACCGACGCGTCGGAATTGAGACCCACGACGAGGAGGTCACCATGCGCGCGCGCGGCCTGCAGGTAGCGCACATGGCCGGGATGGAGAATGTCGAACACGCCGTTCGTGAACACGATCCGCCGGCCGGCGGCGCGCGCGTCGCGAACGAAACGTTCGAGGGCGGCCGCGTCGAGGATCCGCTCGCTCACGGTCCCGCCGGTGGCTTCTTGAATTTCACGTCGCCGCCGAACCTCCACGAGTGCCGCGGCCGATAGATGCCAACGTCCTTCGCGCGCGACTTCACGCGGAAGGTATAGAGCAACCGGTGGTAGTCGTACGGATAGCCGTCGACCTTGTGGATGGCGACATCCACCTTGTACGTGCCCTCGATCAGATCGAGCGCGTCAATCGAGAACACGGCTTCCGTGTCGCCGTGGATCGACTCCGGCGCCAGGTCTTCGATGTAGGTGTTCGTGCCGTAGCAGCACGTGCCTTCGGCATTGAAGAGGCCGATGCCGACCACGAAGTCGTCGATCGGCAGCGGGGCGCGCATGCGGATCTGCACGTCGAGGCGCTCGCCGGACTGGAACACGTGCCCGGGTGTGCCGTCAGCGGCAAGGAGCGTGACGCCGGTGATCTCGACTTCGCGCGATCCCCAGCGCCCTTCCGCCGCCCGGAACATATCGGCCGGGGCCGTCGCCGTTTCCATCGGGGTGTCCGGCAGGACGGCCGACGCGGGCTCGTCGGGGGACACGATGGCGGTGGACGCCGACTTCCCGGCCCGCGCGTCCGTCGCGGCCAGCTCCGCCTCTTCGCGGTGCTCCACGTCCGTGATGTAGGCGCCGACGATGCGCTTGGGGTCGCCGGAACCCTTGATGCGCCCCGCGTCGAGCCAGAGCGCCTCGTCGCAGAACCGCTCGACCAGGCCGAGCGAATGCGTGACCAGCAGGATGGTCTTCCCCCGCCGCTTGAACTCCGCGAACTTGTCGAGGCACTTGTGCGTAAAGCCCTCGTCGCCGACCGCGAGCACCTCGTCGACCAGCAGCACTTCCGGATCGACGTGAATCGCCACGGCAAATCCGAGGCGCATGTACATGCCCGAGGAGTAGGTCTTCACCGGCGCGTCGATGAACTCCTTCATCTCGGCGAACTCGACGATCTCGTCGAAGCGCTCGGTGACTTCGCGCTTCGTCAGCCCGAGCATGATGCCGTTGATGAAGACGTTCTCCCGCCCCGAGATCTCGGGGTGGAAGCCCGCCCCGAGCTCGATGAGCGCCGAGATCCGCCCCTCGACCCTCACCGTGCCGCTCGACGGCTTGGTGATGCCGGCCACCAGCTTCAGCAGCGTGCTCTTGCCGGACCCGTTGCGCCCGATGACGCCGAGCGTGCGCCCCTTCGGCACCGTCAGGTTGACGTCGTTGAGCGCCGTGAAGGTCTCGTCCGGCCTCAGGTTCTTGATCAGGCTGCGCGAGAGCAGCGCGCTCTTCAGGGTGGCGAACTGTTTCCGCTGGCTGTACCGGCGGTAGATCTTCGAGACGCGGGAGACGTCGATCGCCGCCTTCGAGGATCGGGGATCGAGGATCGATGGCCGGACGTCGGCCGTCGAGGCACGGTGCTTCTCCGCAGCAAAGCCACGGTCCTCGGTCCTCGGTCCTCGGTCCTCGGTCATCTATACCTCCTCCGCGAACGAATCGCGCAGGCGATCGAAGATCCAATAGGCCACGAGTAAGAACCCCGCCGAGGCCGCACCCAGGGCGACCAGCCATTTCCAGTGACCGAATGGTCCGTCGAAGAACAGGATCTCCTGGTACGAGATGACAATGTGGGAGAAGGGGTTCAGGTTGAGGTACTTCTTGAACGCCTGCGCGGTCTCGGGCATGTGCAGGTACGAATAGATGATCGGCGTGGCAAAGAACCACATCGTGAGCACGTTGGACAGGATGTCCTTGATGTCGCGGAAGTGCACCGTCAGCGCCGACAGAATCAGCGCGCACGCCAGCGTGAAGATGAACTGTACCGCAACGACGACCGGAAACCAGAGCAGCTCGGGCACGGTCAGCGGCGCCTTGTAGTAGATCAGGAAAACCGCGAGGATCGGCAGCGCGAGAAAGAAATGGATCATGTTCGCCGTCACGGTGACGATCGGCAGGATCTCCGCGGGGAACAGGACCTTCTTGATCAGGTTGCCGCCCGAGATGAGCACCCCGGACGACTCGGTCAGCGACGAGGCGAACCAGGTCCACGGCAGCAGCCCGCAGAACATGAAGAGCGGGTAATGGTCGATGCCCTTGATCGCTGCCGGCATGACGTACTTGAACACGAACGTGTAGATCAGGAGAAGGGTCAGCGGGTTGATGAAGGACCAGAAGAACCCCAGAACGGAGCCGCGATAGCGCGCTTTCAGCTCCCGCGCGACCAGGCTCTGGATGAGGGCCCGGTAGCGCGGCAGCTGGGCCAGGTTATGGAGCATCGACTTCGAGAACGAGGACGGTGATGTTGTCCGGTCCGCCGGCCTCGTTCGCCGCGGCGATGAGCCGCTCGCAGATGCCCTCGAGCCCGCCGTCGTTCTCCCCGAGGATCCGCGCGATCGCGTCGTGCGCCACCACCCCGGACAGGCCGTCTGAGCAGAGGAGGTAGCGCTCGCCGCCCGCGGGCGTGAGCTCGACGATGTCGATCTCCGGATCGCCGCCGCCCGACAAGGCGCGCGTGACGACGTTCCTCCAGGGATGCTGCCGGGCCGCGGTCGCGCTCATCGTCCCCGCCCTGACCTGCTCTTCGACCCAGGAATGGTCCTCGGTCACCTGCGCCAGGATGCCGTGTCGGAGCACGTAGATGCGGCTGTCTCCAATGTGCGCGACGCACGCCGTCTTCGCGCCGGCGAGCACGGCGGAGGCCGTCGTGGCCATGCCGCGCAGGTCGGCGGAGTCCGCCATGGCGTTGGCGATCTGCCGGTTCGCGAGACGGAACGCGGCCTTCAGCCGGTTGCCTTCCAGGCTGATCGACGGCTCGAACGGAAAGGGCCACGTGCGGTTCTTGTCCGCGCCCGCGGTCTCCGCGATGAAGATCTGGATCGTGTCGACCGCGAGCCGCGAGGCCACTTCCCCGGCGACGTGTCCGCCCATGCCGTCCGCCACCATGAACAACCCCAGGTCGGCGCGGGTGCAGCAGCTGTCCTCGTTGCTGCGGCGGCGGAGACCGGGGTCCGTGCGAACGGCCCAGGACAGCTGCATCAGGCCTGCGGCGGGGGCATGCGCTGACGGCCGACACGGCCGCCAACCGGGCCGCGCGAGGCCACGTGGAGCCGCGCGAGCGATTTCATCAGCGCGGTGCGGGCGCGCTCGTAGTCGAGGTCCTTCGCCTCGACGATACGGGCCTCGGCGCGGCGCCGGGCTTCCTCCGCGCGGGGAACGTCGATGTCTTCCGCGCGCTCGGCCAGGTGCGCCAGGATCGTGACCCGATCCGGCAGCACCTCGGCAAAACCGTACGCGAGCGACAGGTACGTCTTGTCCTGCCCCTGGCGGTACCACATCTCGCCAACCGCCAGCGAGGCGAGCATCGGCGTGTGCCCCGGCAGCACGCCGAAGTAGCCCTCCGTGCCGGGGATCTCCACCTCGTCGACCTGCTCCTTGACGAGCAGCCTGTCGGGGGTGACGATCTGCAGTTCGATCGACGTCGGTAACGCCATTGGCTGCGATTCCCGTTATCCCTTGGCCATCTTCTCGGCCTTCTGCAAGGCCTCTTCGATCGTGCCGACCATGTAGAACGCCTGTTCCGGCACCGTGTCGTGCTTGCCGTCGACGATCTCCCGGAAGCTCTTGACGGTTTCGGCGATGGGCACGTACTTGCCCGGCAGCCCGGTGAACTGCTCGGCGACGAAGAACGGCTGCGAGAGG
>JANOJK010000558.1:0-3541 GCA_031408165.1 Acidobacteriota bacterium
GCGGTGCCTGAGCGTGCGCACACGATCGAAGAAGCCGTCCCCTTGATGCAGAAGGTCAAGTTCGCCAAGTTCGATGAGACCGTCGAGCTGGCGATGCGCCTTGGTGTCGATCCCAAACACGCCGACCAGATGGTCCGCGGCACCGTCGTCCTTCCCCACGGGCTCGGCAAGAGCAAGAAGGTCCTCGCCATCGCGGGCGGCGACAAGCAGCGGGAAGCGACCGAGGCCGGCGCCGATCACGTCGGCGGCGAAGAGATGGTCGAGAAGATCCAGGCCGGCTTCATGGACTTCGACGCCGTCGTCGCGACGCCGGACATGATGCGCGCCGTCGGCAAGCTCGGCAAGGTGCTCGGTCCGCGCGGGCTGATGCCGAACCCGAAGACCGGCACCGTCACGATGGACATCGCCAGGGCGGTTCGCGAAATCAAGGCCGGCAAGGTGGAGTTCCGCGTCGACAAGACCGGCATCATCCACGCCCCGGTCGGCAAGCTGTCGTTCCCGGTCGAGAGCCTGGTCGAGAACGCGCACGCGCTGGTCGACAGCGTCGTGAAGGCCAAGCCGTCCGCGGCCAAAGGCAAGTTCCTGAAGAGCGTGACGATGTCGTCGACGATGGGTCCCGGTATCACCATCGACACGACCCACGTGACCGAGACGGTAAAGCATTAGGCGCGGGCGTTGGGCGTTGGGCCTTGGGCCTTTGGTGGGGTTGCTCCCGGGCCAAAGCTTCCTGGAGCCAAGCGCCAAAGCCTGAAGCCAAGGAAGAGAAATGGCTGTCACGAAAGCAAGCAAGACCGAAGAACTGCGCGAGCTCGAGAGGGCCTTCAAAGGCACCGAGAGCGCGATCCTCGTCGACTACAAAGGACTGAAGGTCCCGGAAGTCACGGAGCTCCGGCGCCAGGTGCGGCGCGTGAAGGCGAACTACAAGGTCGTCAAGAACACGCTCGCGAAACGCGCGCTGATCGGCACGGCGTTCGAGTCGCTGTCGGACCACTTCGTCGGGACGACGGCGGTCGCCTACGCGGGCGACGATCCGGTCGCGCTCGCGAAGGTGCTGACGACGTTTGCGAAGACCGCGCCGGCGCTCAAGATCAAGGCGGCGGTGGTGCAGGGCCGGTCGATCAAGGTCGGCGAAGTCGTGGAGCTCGCGGCGCTGCCGGGCAAGCCCGAGCTGTATGGCAGGCTCCTCTACGTGCTGCAGGGGCCGATGGTGCAGATCGTCCGCGTCCTCAGCGCGGTGCCCCGCGATTTGATGAGTGTGTTGGTGCAGTCGGAAAAAAAGCGCAGCGAGTCCGAATCATAGGTCCAGTAAGCCCGACCTTGAGGTCGGGCGTGCTGGTGTAAGCAACGGCGGCGGCATCATGACGACGCCCGACCTGAAGGTCGGGCCTACTGGAGAGAGAAATGGCCGAATTGAATCAGCAGCAGGTGGTCGACTACATCAAGGGGATTTCGGTGCTCGAGCTTTCGCAGCTCGTGAAGGCGCTCGAGACGGAGCTCGGCGTCTCGGCGGCTTCGGCGATGCCGATGGCGATGGCCGGCGGCGGCGCGGGCGGCGGCGCGGCGGCCCCCCGTGGAAGAGAAGACCGAGTTCACCGCGACCCTGACCGAAGTGGGCACCAACAAGATCAACGTGATCAAGGTCGTCCGCGAAGTGACCAGCCTCGGGCTGAAGGAAGCGAAGGACCTCGTCGAGGGAGCACCCAAGCCGATCAAGGAAGGCATCCCCAAGGACGAAGCAACCGCGATCCAGAAGAAGTTCGCGGACGTCGGCGCCAAGGTCGAAATCAAGTAGCGCGAAGCTCCGCTTCGCGCTCGACCAGTAGGCCCGACCTTCAGGTCGGGCGTGGTGAAATCAGCGACCAGCTGGCTTCAGCACGCCCGGCCTGAAGGCCTGGCCGACTGGTGGCTCTTTTTTGTACGACCGACCAGAGGTTTTGACCAGCATGTACAGCCTTCCCAAGAACGTCTACCGCGAGCGCATCGACTTCTCGAAGATCAAAACGACGGTTCCGATTCCGAACCTCATCGAAATCCAGAAGAAGTCCTACGAGCGCTTCCTGCAGATGAACCGGCTGCCCTCGGAACGCGAGGACGCCGGACTGCAGTCGGTGTTCAAGTCGGTGTTCCCGATCAGCGATTTCCGCGAGAACTCGTCGCTGGAGTTCATCGAATATTCGATCGGCAACTGGGAGTGCAAGTGCGGCCGCCTGTCGGGGCTGCACCACCTGCGCCAGCCCTGCACGAGCTGCGGCCACACGCTCATCGCCGACCCGTACGGCGAACATGAAGTGCTGTGCCCGCGCTGCGGCAAGCCCAACGACGCGCGCGGCGACATCTGCGACGTCTGCGGCAACACCGTCGGCCTGAAGCTGAAGTACGACGTCGACGAGTGCCAGGAGCGCGGCATGACCTACGCCGTGCCGCTCAAGGTGACGATCCGTCTCGTGGTCTGGAACAAGGACCCCGAGACCGGCGTGAAGACCATCCGCGACATCAAGGAGCAGGAGGTCTACTACGGCGACATCCCGCTGATGACCGACAACGGCACCTTCATCATCAACGGCACCGAGCGCGTCATCGTGTCGCAGCTCCATCGCTCGCCGGGCGCGTTCTTCCACTCGGAAGACAAGACGCTCTACATCGCGCAGATCATCCCGTACCGCGGCTCGTGGGTGGAGTTCGAGTACGACGCGAAGAACCTGCTCTACGTCCGCATCGACCGGAAGCGCAAGTTCCTGGCGACCGTCTTCCTCCGTGCGCTCGGCCTGCGCGGCGCCGACGAGATCATCCGGAGCTTCTACACGGTCGACAAGCTGCACTTCAAGAACGGGACGATGACCTGGGCGGTCGCCGACAGCCTCCTCGGCATGCGCGCCGCGAAGGAGCTGAAGGCCGGCAGCGACACCGTCACGGGCGCCGGCAAGAAGATCAACGCCAACGCGATCGCCGCGCTCAAGAAGGCCGGCGTCGTCTCGGTCGAAGTGGCCGACGCCGAGCTCGAGGGCGCCTTCGCCGCGACCGACGTCGTCGACCCCTCGACCGGCGAGGTCATCCTCGAGGCGAACGAACCGCTCGAGCCCCGCGTCATCTCGATGGCGCAGGAGAAGGACGTCGACCGGATCGAGATCTTCTTTCCCGAGAAGGACGACACCGGGAATGTCCTGGCGACGACCCTCAAGAAGGACCCGATCCACACGCACGAAGAGGCGCTCATCGAGATCTACCGGCGGCTCCGGCCGGGCGACCCGCCCACGCTGGACAGCTCGCGCAACCTCTTCGAGAGCATGTTCTTCAACCCGCAGAAGTACGACTTCTCGCGCGTCGGCCGGCTGAAGCTGAACACCAAGCTGAAGCTGAGCACGCCGCTCGACGAGAAGATCCTGCACCCCCAGGACTTCTACGAGGTCATCAAGTATCTGCTCAAGCTGCGCAAGTACCCGGCGAACGTGGACGACATCGATCACCTCGGCAACCGCCGCGTGCGGTCGGTCGGCGAGCTCCTCGAGAACCAGTTCCGCATCGGGCTGGTCCGCATGGAGCG
>JANOJK010000541.1:0-2738 GCA_031408165.1 Acidobacteriota bacterium
GCAGCCAGCCCGAACATCGCCGGCGTAAACAGGCCGATGGGCTTGCCGCCACCCCAGAGCTGCGCCGCCACGACGGCGACGATGCCCCCCGCAATCGCCGCCAGCGCGTCGAGCGCCCGCGGCCGCCGCATATACAGGCCCGCGACGATCGGCACGAAGAGACTGACGCCCACGAGCGTGTAGAACACGCTCAGCGCGTCGATAATCGTCTGGGACAGGAAGGCGACGACGACAGCCGCGAGGGCGCCGGACACCGAGGCCGCGCGCGCGACCGACACGACCTGGCGATCGGTCGCGGCCGGATGGATGAAGCGCTTGTACAGATCCTGCGACAGCGAAGTCGCCAGCATGAACAGCACGGCGTCGGCGGCGCTGATCTCCGCTGAGAACACGGCGGCGAGCCCCAGGGCGCCGATCCAGAACGGCAGGTCGTGCATGAACAGCATGGGCAGCGCCAGCTCTCGCTTCGGCAGGTCGGGGTGCAGCACCAGTGCCGACATTCCGAGCAGCACCGGCACGGCCGCGTACAGCATCAGGCAGATCGCGTTGAGCCCGACGCCCAGGCGCACGGTGCGGTCATCGCGGGCCCCGTACACCTTCTGCAGGAGGCCGGGCGAGATGATGAAATTCGGCGCGAGCATGGCGACGTAGATCCAGCCGGACTCGCCGTTGCGCCACGGGTTCCACATCCCGGGCTGCGGCACCGCCGCATACAGGCCGTCGAGGCCGCCGACGAGGTTCAGCACCAGCGGCAGCGCGACCGCGAAACCCAGGAGCTTCACGGTCAACTGCACCACGTTCACGGCCGCCGACGATTTCAGGCCGCCGGCGGCAAAATACGCGGTCACGACGATCGCGCCGATCGCGCAGCCGGCAAACTTCGGAAGCCCGATGACGACGTTGAGGATCCAGGCGATGCCGATCAACTGCCCGCCGAGGATCGCGACCGTGCCGACCCAGAGCAGCACCGCCACCGTGGCACGCACCCGGCGGTCGTACCGCCACTCCAGGAAATCGCCGACGGTCTTCAGCTCGTGCTCCGCCGCCAGGCGCCGGATCCGCGGACCCACCCACAACGCGAGGATCAGGGAGCCGATCGCCGCCGACCCGACCCACCACACGGCCGCGAATCCGTCCCGATAGCCGAGTCCGGCCGCCCCGATGGTCGATCCCGCGCCGATGTTCGCGGCGAGGAATGTGGCGAACAGCAGCCCGGGGCCGAGGTTCCGCCCCGCGACGAAGAAGTCGCTCGACCCCTTGACGCGCCGCGCCACCCACACTCCGAGCGCAATCTGCCCGAGGGAGTAGACGACGATGATGACCAGGTACGCCATGCGTGGGACTGCGCATGGTAGTGTATCGCCGACGCGCGCTTCCGATGCCCAGCCACGTCGATCGCCTGCTCACCACCGTCGACGCGCTCGCCGAGGAAGCCGTCGCGTTCACCTCCGCCCTCGCGCGCATCCCGACGATCAATCCGCCGGGAGACGACTCCGATCACGAGCATGTCGCGCGGATCGCCGGCATCTCGAACTGCGTGGCCTACGGCCCCGGCCGGCTCGAGTGGCGCACCAGCCCGATGAATACTGCGAGATCGCGGACCTCGTGACCACCACCAAGGTCCTCGCGCTCGCGGTGCTCGAATTGACGGGGACGGCGTAGACTGGGCCTATGAAGACGACCCTGCTCATCGGCGTCGCACTCATGATGCTGTCGCTCGCGGGCGGACCGCCGCCGCCAGCGGCCATCGGGAACCTGACTTTGACCGCGGTCGAAGGCATCAAGGTCGGGCACTTCACCATGCCGGGACGGCCCACCGGGTGCACCGTGATCATGGTGGAGGGTGACGGCGCATCCGGTGGCGTGTCCCAGCGCGGTGGCGCGCCGGGCACGAAGGAGACCAACCTTCTGGATCCGCTGAACATGGTCGAGCGCGTCAACGCGGTCGTGCTCGCCGGTGGAAGCGCGTTCGGCCTGGACGCGGCGCAAGGAACCATGCGCTACCTCGAGGAGCACAACATCGGCTACAAAACCGGCGCCGGCGTCGTCCCCATCGTCCCCGCCGCCATCCTCTTCGATCTCGGGTTCGGCGGCGACGCGAAGATCCGGCCGAACGCCGATTGTGGCTATCGCGCAGCGCAGACGGCGTCCAGCGATCCCGTGACGGAAGGCAACGTCGGCGCGGGCGCCGGCGCGACCGTCGGAAAGATGGGTGGCGTCGTGGAGCACGCGGGCTACCCGTCCGGACGGCGGACGCCGATGAAGGCCGGTATCGGCTCCGCGGCAATCAGGCTCCCCAACGGGCTCGTCGTCGCGGCCATCGTCGCGGTGAACGCCGTCGGCGACATCATCGATCCGGAAAGCGGCAAGGTCGTGGCGGGGGCGCGTAATCCGGACGGCACGCTGGCGGACGTCCGTCGCCTGCTCCGGGAGGGGGCGATCGGTACACGGCCGCGCGCGGGAGAGAACACCACCATCGGGCTCGTGGCCACCAACGCGACGCTGACGAAGACCGAAGCCAACCGCCTCGCCCTTATGGCGGACGACGGGCTGGCGCGCGCGATCAATCCCTCCCACACGGTCGGCGACGGCGACACCATCTTCGCGCTCGCGACCGGCCGCTGGAAG
The DNA here is from genome assembly GCA_031408165.1 of Acidobacteriota bacterium. Lineage (GTDB taxonomy): Bacteria > Acidobacteriota > Vicinamibacteria > Vicinamibacterales > 2-12-FULL-66-21 > JAICSD01. The sequence continues at coordinate 2,629 of JANOJK010000541.1, forward strand.
GGAGACGCGAACGTGACGCTGATCGGGGCGCTGGCGGCGGAAGCGATGGCGGATGCCATCGTGCGCGCGGCCACCCAGGCAGCGTCGTCCAACGGCCTGCCGAGCGCTCG
>JANOJK010000547.1:0-4508 GCA_031408165.1 Acidobacteriota bacterium
GCCACCGCCCACGGCCATGGACACAATCGCGACTGCGGCGATCGTCAGCGCCGCCGCGACTCTCGACTGTGACAGCCAGCTGCCGGTTCCCGCAGCCAGGGCGCGCCGTCTGAGGTCCGCGCGCAGTAGTAGCTCGACGTGGTTTACGAACTCTTGACGAGGTTCATGTGCGCCGGACATGCTCTGGTCCTCCATCGGCTGCGCGATGGCGAGTGGCCGCTCGCCGCAGCATCTTTTCAATTCGCTTTTTCAATTTTTCACGAGCGCGCCGCAGTTGCCCTTCGACGGCGCGTTCCGACATCGAGCGTTCGCGGGCCATGTCGCGCACGCTCTTGCCGGCGAAGTAGAAATCCTCGAGCAGCTCCGCATGCGCGCGTCTAAGCCTCGCGAGCCCCCAGTTCACGACAGCGGCTGTGCCCGGATCCTCGGAGGCGGTCGACGGTTGGCTTTCGATGAGATCGAGCAGCGCCGGCTCGAGGAGCTGCGGTCGCCGGTGGCGGAAATGGCTGACAAGGGTGTTCCGCGCGACTCGAACCAGCCACGCCAGCGGGTCGTCCGGAATCCCTTTCGCCGGCCAACTGCCGATGGCCCGCATCCAGGTGTCCTGCACCAGATCCTCAGCCAGGCTGACGTCGCCGCCGACCCTGCGCGACACGTACGCGTAGAGCGGTTTCACGGTGCGTCGATAGGCCTCGATCAGGTCCTGTTCGGACGGCTCCTGGCTCACACTGTTATTGACGCATCAGCGCCGGGAAAACCCACGAAAAATCTTCCGGCGCGCTGTGGAAAGACAGCGGCGGGCCTGAACGTCGGATGGGTCGCCTTCCTTGCGGTGACTTGGCGATCCGGCCGTGCTGAACTTCACGGCTCGGGCTGCTCGCGCGGCGTGGCGATGCCCAGGGCATTCGTTTGACACCTAAGACGGGTTGCAGCCGCTCTCCATTCGTCGATTGGCGGGCGCCGGGTGGGTTGTCAAACGTCAATCGGGATCACACCGCACACTGTCGCGCGCTGATCGACCGGACTTCGTCTTTGCGTTTCACGAGGATATTGACTGACGGAGTAAACTGACTGCATGCTCAAGGATGTCACCGCGCTGTTTCGCGACGCTTCCGAACTGTCCGAGCGCGATCGGGCAACGCTTGCGGGCCTCCTGATCGAGTCACTGGAGGCAGACCCGGAACCCGACGTTGAGGCAGCGTGGAGCGACGAGATCCAACGCCGTGTCGCCGCCATTGACGGCGGGAACGTCGAAACCGTTCCTTGGGAAGAAGTGCGCCGGCGGTTGCTCGACCGGCTGAATGCGCGTTAGATTCCATCCGGCGGCGGCGGCCGGGGTCGAACGAGCGCAGGCGTGGTACGAGGAGCGGAGTGTCCTTGCCGCTGCCGGATTCCTGCAAGAACTCACTCGGTCCATTCAGCGCCTACGCGTCGCGCCGGAACGGTACCCGCCGGCGGAACATGGCACGCGCCGAATCGTTCTCGAACATTATCCCTTTACAGCGTTCTAGGTGACGCGGCGTGACGAGATCTTCATCGTTGCAGTCGCGCATCACAAGCGACGCCTGCCAGCACTCTCCTACCTCTTTGGTGCGCACAACGGCGCGCCCAATCCGGAAACGCGAGGAGCGCCTCGTCAGGCGCGGCGCAGCCGATGGTCCACCCCTCGTGTGCAGCAAAGCAGATAGCCCGTTCCAGAATATCTCCACGACGGTGGTAGAATACGGTCGGCTGCAGCGAACTCCGAGAGCGACACAGCAGCGGTAAGTGACTGAGGATCAAGCGGTTGGTACCAGAAGTCGCACGGCATCACCAACTTTGAAATCCCGGTTAATCGTTCGATCCCCGGAGCCCGCTCCATATATTCAAACAGCATGAAGCCCGGCGGCACGCTCGATCTCCAGGTCGATCCCGCTGAGGCGAATCGGCGTAAGCGCGGGCGGCTGACCCAGCTCAACACGCGGGTGATCCCGCAGTTCCGCCTGCTCGGGTTCATCTTCGTCGCGGCCTGCGCCCTGCTGCACAACGCCTTCATCTATCCGGGCCCCGACGGCTTCGCGTGGGCCCCGTGGCAGCGGCTGGCCGCCATCCTCGGCGTCTACAGCATCGCCACCTGGTACCTGCTGTATCTCTTTTACGAGGACCTGCGGACGAAGCTGGACCTCGGCACGGCGTTCCTCGTCACCGACATGGCTGTCTATTCCTTTGTCGTGTATGGCACGGGCGCGCAGCACAGCTGGCTCTTCTTTCTGCCGCTCTTCCGGGTCGTCGATCAGTCGACGAGCTCGTTCGGCCGGGCGGTAGCTTTCGCGCATCTCGCCCCTTTCAGTTACGCGGCGGTCATCCTGTACGTCGTCCTGATCGACCACGCCACGGTCACGACGGGGGCGGAAATCTCCAAGCTCCTGTTCATCTACGTGGGCGGGCTCTACGTCGCGCTCATCGCGCGGACCGGCGAGGAGCGGCACCAGCGATCGTCGGAGATCATCCGGCTGGCGCGCGGGCTGATCCACGAACTGGAAGACAAGTCCCAGGCGCTCGAACGGTCGTCGCGGCAGCTCCACGACGCGCTCGACCAGCAGGCGGAGCTGCACAAGGAGAACGCGCGCCTGTTCGCGGCGACGGAAGGGCGCGAAGCGCGCCTCTCGCAGATTCTGCACTCGACGTCGGACGGCCTCATCTTCGTCGGCCCCGACGGGCGCATCGAGACGGCCAACGTCCGCGCGGGGGACCTGCTCGGGTTCGATCCGCAGACCGTCATCGGGATCGACGTCATGCGGATCCTCGCGCGGCTGTATTCACTCGGCGACGGCGACAACTTCGGCGTGACGCTGAAGGCGCTGCTGGCGGATCCGGGCCCCGGCGCTCACGGCGACCTCCAGCAGCCGGCGACCGGCCGGGTGTTCCACTGGGTGGCGCAGCCGACCCGCGACGCCGCGGGCGCGACCGTCGGCCTCACCTTCACGTTGCAGGACGTCACCCCGACGCGCGACCTGGTGCGCCAGCTGGAAGACAAGTCGCGGCTGCTCGACGAGGCGCGCCGCAAGGCGGAGGAAGCCAACCGCGCCAAGGGGGAGTTCCTCGCCAACGTGACGCACGAGGTGCGCACGCCGCTCAGCGCGATCATCGGCATGGCGCAGGTGCTGATCGACACGCCGCCGGCCGGCGACCGCAACACGATGATCCGGCGGATCAAAACGGCGGCGGAATCGCTGCTCGCGATCATCGGCGACATCCTCGACTTCTCCAAGATCGATTCGCGCAAGCTCGTGCTGGAGCGCGAGCCGCTCGCCATCCGCGCCGTCATGCAGGACGTCCTCGACACGGTGCAGGTCACCGCGAGCGAGAAGGGACTGTCGCTGGTCCTCGACGTCACGCCGGCGGTGCCCGACGCGCTCGTCGGCGACGCGCTCCGGCTGCGGCAAGTCCTCGTCAACCTGATCGGCAATGCGATCAAGTTCACGCAGTCGGGTGAGATCCGGATGCGCGTCGACATCGCGTCGCAGCTCCCCGCGGAAGTGTGCCTGCACTTTGCCGTCATCGACACGGGGATCGGGATCCCGCGCGACAAGCAGGAGCTCGTCTTCGAGGCGTTCGCCCAGGCCGACGGCACGTCGGCGCGGCGCTTCGGCGGCACGGGGCTCGGACTGTCGATCTCGGCGCGTCTGGTCGAGCTGATGGGCGGCGACATCTGGGTCGAGAGCGAGGTCGGGCGCGGGTCGGCGTTCCGCTTCACCGCCAACTTCGGCGTGCAGGGCGCGGTCGCCCCCCCGAGGGCCTCCGCGCCCGTGGAGGAGATCCGCGCCGTCACCGTGCTCGTCGCGGAAGACGAACAGGTGCACCGCGAGCTCGTCGCCCACCTCCTCCGCTCCCGCGGGCACCACGTCGTCACGGCGCGCAACGGGCGCGAGGCGCTCGTCGAGCTCGCGCGGCATCCCGTGCAGATCGTGCTGCTCGACCTGCAGATGCCCGAGATGGACGGCCTTCAGCTGGCGACGGCGATCCGGAGCTGGGAAAAGGGGCAGGGTGGCCACCTGCCGCTCGTCGCGATGACGGCGTCCGTGATGGCGAACGATCTCGATCTGTGCCAGGAGGCGGGCATCGACGAAGCGCTCATCAAGCCGATCGCGCGCGAGCGCCTGTTCCGGACGGTCGAGAGCCTCGCGACCGACACCGGGCCCGCCGTCCTTCCCCCGCCGGAGCTCGCCGGCCGCGCGGCCTTCCTCGACGGGCTCGGCAACGACGCGACCCTCGCCCGGCGGCTCGTCGATCTGTTCCTGCAGGACAGCGGCCGGCTCGTCGACGAGATCAGCCGCGCGATCGCCGGGCGCGACGCCGACGGCCTGCGCCGCGCCGCCCACACCCTCAAGGGCTCCGTCAGCAACTTTCCCATCGGCGCCGCGCGCGACACCGCCACGCGCATGGAGCTCATCGGGTTCGACGGCGATTTCGAGGCCGCGCAGGAGGTGTTCCCGATGCTCGAAAAAGAGATCGAGCGCCTGCGCGGA
>JANOJK010000603.1:0-2958 GCA_031408165.1 Acidobacteriota bacterium
GGAGCCGCACGCGCGCCTACGCGATGGGCATCGGCCAGGTGTACTTCAACGTCCGCAGCCGCGAGTCGCAGGGGATCGTCAGCCCGGGCGCCGAGGCAACCGCGCTCGCCGACGAGCTCGGCAAGAAACTGCTCACGATGCAGGACCCGGACGACGGGACGCCGAACATCCGGGCCGTGTACAAACGCGATGACATCTACTCGGGTCCCTACCTTCACAACGCGGCGGAACTGCAGGTCGGCATGCACGAAGGCTACCGCGTGTCGTGGCAGACGACCCTGGGCGGATCGCCGCCGGGCATCGTTTACAAGAACGATCGCAAGTGGAGCGCCGATCACGGCGGCTACGACTTCGCGATCACCTCCGGCGTGTTCGTGACCGGGCGCCCGATCAACACGTCCACGCCGCGCATCATCGACATCGCGCCGACGGTCCTCCGCTACTTCGGTCTCTCGGTCCCGGCTGATATCGACGGAAAGCCACTTTACTGAGTGTTCGCATGAAAGATCTCTCGCAGAAGGCGCGGACAAGCCGAGGGCGCCATCCCTGGTTGTCCTGGCCAATCGGCGCTCTCTGCATGTCCGCGGCCTCTGCGCGAGATCGTGGACACGCGTACTCTCCCCTTTTAATGGCGATCCTGGCAGCAGCGGTGGTCACCGCCCAGGCCCCCGCGGACCGCGCGCAGACCGAAGCGCTCTCGAAGCGCGCGGCCGAACGCCTCGCGGCCCTGCAGCGCGAGGCGGAATCCCTCGCGACCCGGGAGCGCAGCCTGCTCGCCGAGCTCCGCAAGCTCGAGATCGATCGCGCCATCAAGGTCGAGCAGCTCCGGCAGATCGAACGGGATGTCGCCGGCGTGCGGCAGAACCTCTCGGTCGCGACGACACGAACCGAGACGCTCCGGGGAGAAGCGGAGCGGCAGCGGCCTGACGTCGAAGCGCGCCTCGTGCAGCTCTACAAGATGGGCCGGGCGGGGTACTGGCGGCTGCTGCTCGACGTCAACAACCTGCGCGAGGTCGGACGCGCGTATCGCACCGCGGCGGCGCTCGGGCGCATCGACCGCGATCGCGTGAACGAGCACCGGCAGACCGTGACGGCGCTCACAAAGGAGCGGGCGACGCTCGTGGCGCGCGCGCACGAGCTCGAGGGCTTGCAGCGCAAGGCGCAGGCGGCCAGCGCGGCGGTGGAACGCGCCGTCACCGCGCGAGCGAACCTGGTCACCTCGATCGACACGCGCCGGGACCTCAACGCCCAGCTCACCGGCGAGCTCCAGGACGCTCAGCGAAAGCTCCAGTCCACCCTGGCCCAGGTCACCGCCGGACGCCCGGCATCGGCTGCGACGCTGCCGCTCCGCCCGTTCCGGGGGGCCCTCCCCTGGCCCGCGGAAGGGGTGCTGTCCGCGCGCTTCGGCCTGCGGCCGCCCGGGGCCGCCGGTCCCCCGGTCCGCACCGGCATCGAGCTTTCGCTGCCGGAAGGACGTGCGGTCCACGCCGTCCACGAGGGCACGGTCGCCTTCGCCGACCCCTTCACCGGCTACGGGGTCCTGGTCATCGTCGATCACGGCGACCAGATCTACACGCTTTACGGCCATCTGGGCAGCGCCGCCGTCCATAAAGGTGAACGGGTGGACGGGGCCACGACCGTCGGGCTGGCGGGCCGCAACCCATCCGGCAACCCCTCCCTTTACTTTGAGTTGCGCGTCGACGGTAAGGCCGTGGATCCCCTACAATGGTTGAAACGATGACTACACGCACGCGCCTCTCGGTCCTCCTCGTGTCCACGCCCCTGCTGGCCTTCATCGTGTTCGGCGGCATGGGCAAAGCGTCGGGCGACCAGACGTTCCAGCACCTGCGCGTATTCGAGGATGTCGTGTCGCTCATTCTCAACAATTATGTCGAGGACGCGAAGGTGGACAAGGTCATGGAAGGCGCGATGCGCGGGCTGGCCGACGGGCTGGATCCCGACAGCGCCTACCTGACGGCCGCGGAAGTGAAGTCGATTGACCCGGGCGAGAAGGTGCCGGCGGGCGATGTCGGCATCGAGCTGACGCGCCAGTACTACCTGCGCGTCATCGCGGCGCGCGACGACTCCCCGGCCGCGAAGGCCGGCCTCCACACCGGCGACTACGTCCGGGCGATCGACGGCAAGCCGGCGCGCGACCTCTCGGTGTTCGAGGGCATGCGGCTGCTGCGCGGCACCCCCGGATCCAAGGTCACGCTGACGGTCATTCGCGGCAACGCCGCCGAGCCGCGGCAGATTGACCTCGTGCGCGAAAAGACGCCGGGCGCGGTGGTGACCGGCAAGATGATTGCCCCCGACCTCGGCTACATTCGCATCGCCGCCTTCGGCACCAACGCCGCGACCAGGATCCGGGAGCAGGCCGACACGCTGTCGAAGGCCGGGGCGAAGGAGCTCATCGTCGACATCCGCCACACGGCCGAAGGACCGTTCGACACCGGCCTGGAAGCCGCGCGCCTGTTCGTGAAGTCGGGAACGCTGGCGATGATCGCGGGACGCGACGAGACCAAGTTGGCTAAGGCTGGCACGACCGGCACGACCCCGGCTGCGGGCGAATTCCGCACGCCTCCGCCGCCGTCCCCCGGGACCCCCCCTGTGCCATCGAAGCCTTCGCCAGCCTCTATCAAGGAGACCATCGCCGCCAAACCGGGCGACGGCGCCGTGACGCTGCCGGTGACGCTCCTGGTGACGACCGGCACTTCGGGCGCCGCGGAGCTCTTCGCGTCGGCGCTCGACGGCAACAAGCGCGCGGAGCTGATCGGCGAGCGCACGCTCGGCCGCGCGGGCATCCAGAAGCTCGTCCGCCTCCCCGAAGGCCGCGGCCTCTGGCTGACTTATGCCCGTTACCTCACGCCCGACGGCGACATCATCCAGGGCAGAGGGCTGACGCCCGATCTCGGCGTCGACGACCCCGACGTCGACTTCGATCAGCCGCGCCCGGCG
>JANOJK010000668.1:0-2115 GCA_031408165.1 Acidobacteriota bacterium
GGCGGCATCGCGCGCGGCGTCGGCATCGTCCCGCTTGTAGAAGGCCGAGGGGGTGAAATCCTCCGCCCCGTAAGACGCCAGCTCCCGGTCCCGGCGCAACCGGCGCGACGCCTCCGCCAGCCGCTCGAGGTGGGGCACCACCGGCGCCGGCATCCGCGCTCGCTCGGCGAGCAGCACCTCCCCCACATCGTGAATGCGTGGCGGATCGATGCCGACACTGCGCAGCAGCGCCTTCCCCGAACCGGACGTCGCACAGGACCAGGTCCAAGTGCCGGCCCTGGCTGAGCGCCTTCGCCTGCTCGCACGAGGCCGCCTCCGTGACGTCGTAGTCGCGCCGCGCCAGCAGGCGCGCGAGGAGCGCGTGGATCGGCTCCTCGTCTTCAATCACGAGCGCCTGGCGGGGCCCCCCATGTGCGCGCACAGCGGGCGGCTCCAGGTGCGGTTCCGAGGGGATCGCGACGGCGCGGACGGGCAGCGTCAGCTGAAAGCAGGCGCCCCCCGCCCCCGGCGGGCCCAGCTCGAGCGTCCCCCCGTGCCTGCTAGATCTGCTCGACGTCGATCTGCGCGCGCTGGAGCTTGCCGCTGAAGTCGATGTAGATGGATTTCCACTCCGAGAACACGTCGAGCGCGGCGCCGCCCGCCTCGCGGTGCCCGTTGCCGGTGTTCTTCGTCCCGCCGAACGGGAGGTGCACTTCCGCCCCGATCGTCGGCGCGTTGACGTAAAAAATGCCGGTGTAGAGGTCGCGCATCGCCTGGAAGGCGCGGTTGATGTCCTGGGTGTAGACCGACGCGGACAAGCCATAGTCAACCCCGTTGCCGATCGCGATGGCCTCGTCGAGCGACGTGCACGGAATCACCGACACCACCGGTCCGAAGATTTCCTCCCGCGCGATTCGCATCTCCGGCTTCACGCCGGTGAAGACGGTCGGCTCGTGGAAGTAGCCCTTCGCGTACGCGCCCGCCGTAAGACGATGGCCGCCGGTCGCGAGCGTCGCCCCTTCCGCAATGCCGATCTTCACGTATTTCTCAACGGTCGCGAGCTGCGCCGCGCTATTGGACGGACCCACCTGGGTTTCCGGCTGCAGCCCGTCGCCGACCACGAGGGACGCCGCGCGCGCGACGAACTCGCCGACGAACGCCTGGTAGACCGTCTCGTGCACGACCACGCGGCTCGCCGCGGTGCAGCGCTGCCCCGTCGTCCCGAACCCGCCCCACAGGCAACCGTCCACCGCCAGCTCGAGGTTGGCGTCGTCCATGATCATGATGACGTTCTTGCCCCCCATCTCGAGGTGCACCTTCTTGAACGTGGGCGCGGCGGCCTGGTTCACGATGCGTCCGACGTTCGTGGATCCCGTGAACGAGACGATGCGCACGGCCGGATCGGTCGTCATCGCAGTGCCGACCTCGGCGTCACCGGTGATCATGTTGACGACCCCCCGCGGGACGCCGGCCTCGATCAGCACGTTCAGGAAGTTCAGCGCCGACAGCGGCGTCTGCGAGGAGGGCTTGAAGACGACGGTGTTGCCGCAGACGAGCGCGGGGACGATCTTCCACGACGGGATCGCCATCGGGAAGTTCCAGGGGGTGATGATCGACGCGACGCCGACGGGCTGGCGGATCGACATCGCGAACTTGTTGCGGAGCTCCGAGGGCACGGTCTGCCCGAACAGGCGCCGCCCCTCGCCCGCCATGTAGAAGGTCATGTCGATCGCTTCCTGGACGTCGCCACGCGTCTCGTTCAGAACCTTGCCCATCTCGCGGGTCATGTCGCGCGCGAAGTCTTCCTTGCGCTCGGCGATGATCCGGGCGGCCTTGAAGAGCATCTCGGCGCGCAGGGGCGCCGGCACCAGCCGCCAGCGCTCGTACGCGGCCGCGGCGGCGGCGATGGCCGCCTTCGCGTCGGCTTCGTTCGACTGCTGGAAGTGTCCGATCAGGTCGGCGGTATTGGCGGGATTCCGGTTCTCGAACGTCTTCCCGGACCGGGACGCGACCCATTCCCCATCGATGTAGTTGTTGTACGTCGTCACCGCGGTCATCGTGGCCATAACGCTCCATTCTAGCGGGTTTGTTGTATAGTCGGCCAATCTCTCCTGATGGCTGACGACAACAAGCGCG
>JANOJK010000677.1:0-6764 GCA_031408165.1 Acidobacteriota bacterium
CGCTGTTCGCGGCGCTCGTCGTGCTGCGTGTCGCCGACGAGGACGGCGTAGTCGTCGCGCTGCGCGGCGTCTTCGATTCCCTGCAGGATCAGCGAGAAGAAGGGGTTCGAGATGTCGGGGACGGTGACGAGGAGCTTGCCGGTCCGTGAGGTCCGCAGGTTCTTCGCCGTGGAGTTGGGGATATAGCCGAGCACGTCAACCGCTTTGAGCACCTTGAGCCGCGTCTTGATGGACACGACGTTGGGGCGGCTGAGGACGCGCGAGACGGTCGACGCCGACACGCCGGCACGCTTGGCGACTTCGTAGATGTTCGACACGGGGCCGGCAGAATCCTATGCTAGCATCCGGCGATCCGGGCATGGTGAAATCGCTTGCACCACGGCCGGCGCCCGATCTCTTTCGAGGTGTTCATGCGACCGAACGTGACCCTGGCGGCCGCCGCCGCCGTGCTTCTAACCACTCTCTACGCCGGGATCGAGGCTCAAGCCCCGACCCCGCCGGCCGCGCCGCCCGCACCACCACCCGCCGGTCAGCCGCTCCCCGGCGGCGGGCGGCAGGGACGCGGAACGTTCCCCGCGCAGCAGCGCGCACTCGCCGACGCCGCCACGATCGAACGGGGCGGGACGCTGTACGGCATCAACTGCCGCCTCTGTCACGGGCCCGACCTGCGGGGCGGCGACCTCGGCGGCATCAACCTGTTGCGCTCGGCACTCGTGCTGAGCGACCAGGACGGCGAGCTCATTTACCCCGTGGTGCACGACGGGCGGAACACGCCCGGCATGCCGGCGATGCCGCCGCTGCCGCTGTCGGAACCCGACGTGAAGGCGATCGCCGCCTACATCCACAGCGTTGCGGCGAAGGCGGCGGGCCAGGGCGGACCGCCGCCCGGCCCACCGGTGGTGCTGAACATCGTCGTCGGCAACGCCGCCGCCGGACAGAAGTTCTTCGCGGCCAACTGCGCGAGCTGTCACTCCCCGAGCGGCGACCTGCAGGGGCTGGCCACGCGGTATGCCGATCCCATGCAGCTGCAGAACACGTGGGTGAGCGGCAACCCCGCGGGCGGACGCGGTCGCGGCGCCGCGGCGGAGGGAGCGCCGGCAGCCTCGCGCGCGCCTCGTCCCGTCACCGTCGCGGTGACGCTGGCCAACGGGCAACGCGTCGAAGGGCGCCTCGATCGGATCGACGACTTCATCGTGTCGCTGACCCCGGCCGACGCCGTCCAGCGCACGTTCCGGCGCGCAGGCGCGGTGCCGCAGGTGCAGATCACCGATCCGCTGGCCGGACACAAGCAACTGCTGGTGAAGTACACCGACAAAAACATTCACGACGTGACCGCGTACCTGGTGACACTGAAATGAACCGCACACCGCGCTTTCTCCTGGCCGCGTCGCTCATCGCGGCCCCCGCGTTCCTCATCGCGCAGGATCAGGGCGGGCTCGACCCCGCGTCGATGCTGAAGCCGCTCGCCGATGCGTGGCCGACCTACTCGGGCGACTACTCGGGGCGTCGCTACAGCACGCTGACGCAGATCAATCAGGCCACCGTGAAGGGGCTCAGCCTGGCCTGGGTGGCCAGGCTGACCGCCGGCCCGCCCAGCGCACCTGGTGGCGGGCGCGGACGCGGCGGACGCGGCGGTGGCGCCGGTGCGCCGGTCATCGTCGGCGGCGAGGGGAGCGACGAGTTCGCCAGCGCCGGCGCGCCGACGGTCAAGGGCACGATCCTGCAGGTCGGCGGCGTGCTCTACGTGACCGCGCCCGACAACGTCTGGGCGCTCGACGCCACCGACGGGCACGAGCTGTGGCGGTACTACTGGAAGACGCGCGGCGGCACGCACATCGGCAACCGCGGCGCGGGCATGTGGCACAACTACCTCTATTTCGAAACGCCGGACAACTACCTCGTGTCGCTCGACGCGCGGACCGGCAAGGAGCGATGGCACGTCGAGATTGCCAGCTTCAACGAGCAGTACTTCTCGACGGCCGCGCCGGTCGTCGTGGGGAATCACGTGCTCGTCGGGACGGGCAACGATCTCGACATGCCGGGCTTCCTTCAGTCGTTCGATCCGGAGACTGGGAAGCTGCAGTGGAAGACCTACATGGTGCCGATGAATCCGGGCGATCCGGGGCTCGACACGTGGCCGAGCCTCGACGCGGCGCGGCACGGGGGCGGCCAGACGTGGATTCCGGGCGCGTACGATCCGGAGACGAAGCTGTACATCATCGGCACCGGCAACCCGACCCCCGGCTACACCGGCCAGGGCCGCAAGGGTGACAACCTCTTCACATGTTCGCTCGTCGCGATCCACGTCGACACCGGGAAGATGGCGTGGCACTACCAGACCTCCCCGCACGACACGCACGACTGGGATTCGTCGCAGACGCCCATCCTCATCGACGGCGTGATCGCCGGGCAGCCGCGCAAGCTCGTGTCCACGGCCGCGCGCAACGGCTACTTCTTCACCGTCGATCGCGTCACGGGCGAGCCGGTCGTGTCGGCGAAGTTCGGTACGACGACGAACTGGGCCAAGGGCCTGCGCAAGAACGGCGCGCCCGATCCGGATCCGGGCAAGGAGGCGACGGTGCCGGGATCGCTGGTCTCGCCGGTCGAGGGCGGCGTGACCAACTGGCCGCCGGCGGCGTTCTCGCCCGACACCGGGCTCTTCTACACGCACGAGCACAACGGCTTCAACATCCTGTATCTCACCGAGACCGACCCGCGCGGGTCCATGGGGCTCGCCGGCAAGGCGGTCGGGCAGGTGGGCGCCTGGCCGAGCGCGCTGCGCGCCATCGACTACAAGACGGGGAAGGCCGCGTGGCGGCACGAGTTCCCCGGCGTGAACGGCGCCGGGGGGTCCGTCGGCCTCCTCGCAACGGCCGGGAAGCTGGTGTTCACGGGCGATGGCGGCGGCAACCTGGTCGCCTTCGACGCGACCAACGGGACACCGCTCTGGCACACGCGCATCGGATCGCTCAGCAACGCGCCGCAGACATATGCGATCGACGGGAAGCAGCACGTCCTCGTCGCGGTCGGGGACACGCTGTACGCGTTCGCGCTCTATTGACGCCCCGGCGCCGAAGTCGCGACGCTCGGCCGGTGGGTCGATCAGGGCGCGCGATTGACGCCGTCGGCACTTCGCGCTAAAGGCTGAGGTCAACACCGGGCCGTTTGTTCACGTTCTCGCCGTTTCCAGGAAATACCTCCTTCGGGCACCGCACTCCTTCCCCGACTTACGGATCGCGAAATCGATCAATTGCTTTGCGTGCCGGGCGTGATGCTGTTACGGTACCGTCATATCTGAAATCGATTGCAGCAATGCCACCCGCTTATGGCGAGGAGGAGTCCATGTTCGTACGTCGAGCGTCGTTCCCCGGTGTCGCGCTCGTATTCCTCCTGCTCATAGCGTTGGCGGTTCCAGCCGCGGCGCAGCTGACCACTGGCACGCTGTCAGGCACGCTGAAAGACGGCCTGGGGGGCGTCGTGCCGGGCGCCACCGTGACGCTCACGAGCGAAAGCAAAGGCACGGAGCTGTCGCCGGCCTTCACGGGCGCCAGCGGGGACTTCGTCTTCGCCAACGTCCCACCCGACACCTACACCATCCAGGTGACGATGGAGGGGTTCAAGACCATCAAGCGGAGCGGCATCGCTCTCAGCGCCGGCGATCGCGTGGGGCTGGGCGCGCTCAACATCGAGGTCGGGGGCCTGTCGGAAACCGTGACCGTGCTCGCGGAATCGCCGCTCGTGCAGACGCAGAGCGGCGAGCGGTCCTTCACCGTCGCGACCAAGTCGGTCGAGAACCTGCCGATCGCGAACCGGAGCTTCGTCTCGCTGGCGGCCCTCGCCCCCGGCGTCACCGGCACGACCCGGGTCGGCGACCGATCGTCGACCGGCGGCGGCAACAGCAACATCATGATGGACGGCGTCTCGACGATGGACACGGGCAGCAATTCGGTGCTCCTCCAGATGAACGTCGAGTCGATCGCCGAAGTCAAGGTGCTGGTCTCGAACTACCAGGCGGAATACGGACGCTCGAGCGGCATCCAGATCAGCGCCGTCACCAAGAGCGGATCGAACCGGTTCCGCGGGTCCGCGTACGACGTCATGCGGAAGTCGAACTGGAACTCGAACAGCAGGACCAACATCCTGAACGGCGATCCCAAGGTCAAGCTGAACGAGAAGGACCTGGGGTATTCGATCGGCGGGCCGATCGGCAAGCCGGGCGGTAGCAACAAGCTGTTCTTCTTCTACGCGCACGAGTACGCGCCGCGCACGGCGGGCGGCGACGTGGAGCGCTTCCGTCTCCCGACGGCCCTCGAGCGCGCCGGCGACTTCTCGGCGAGCACCGACAACACCGGCGCGGCGTTTCCCTACATCAGGGATCCGCGTCTGACCGGCACGTGCTCGGCGACCAACCAGGCCGCGTGCTTCCAGTCGGGCGGCGTCGTCGGCCGCATTCCCGCCGATCGGCTCTATGGCCTCGGCCTGAACATCCTCAAGATGTACCCGCTGCCGAACGTGAGCGTGCCGGGCGCGGCGTATAACTATGAGATCACCCGTCCGGCCGAGAAGCTCCGCTCCAACCAGCCGGCGCTCCGCCTCGATTACCAGCCGTTCCAGCAACTGCGGGGCACGTTCAAGTACGCGGGGTGGTCGCAGCAGGACGTGCAGATTCCCGGCACCATCCCCGGCTTCAACGACACGCGCCAGTACAACCCGTTCGTGCGGACCATCGCGGCGACGGTGAACTACTCGGTCAACTCGTCCACGTTCCTCGAAGCGACGTTCGGGCGCGCCCAGAACTCGTTGACCGGCTGCGCGCTGGCTCAGGCCAACACCGGCCCGACCTTCTGCCGCAGCGCGTTTCCGGTCAACGACGGCGCGAGCCTGACCAACGCCGGGCTCGCGGGGCTGCCGATGCTGTTCCCCAACGCCGGCGTGATCAACCCCGACTACTTCGCTTTCGAGGCGCTGCAGGGCGTCAAGCCGGTGATCTGGGACGGCACGCGCATCTCGATGCCGCCGGCGTTTGCGTGGGGCTCGCGCGTCGCGAACGGGCCACCCAACACCCCGTTCCCCGGCTACCTGAACGTCAACAAGACGAATGACTTCTCGATCAGCCTCACGAAGGTGACCGGACGTCACACCCTCAAGGGGGGCTTCTACAACACCCACAGCTTCAAGGCGCAGCAGCGCCAGGGCTGGGCGGGCACGCTGACCTTCGCGAACGACACCAGCAACCCGCTCGACACCGGCTTCGGCTTCGCCAACGCCGCGCTCGGCGTGTTCTCGTCGTACAACCAGTTTTCGCAGTACGTCGAGGGACAGTTCGTCTACAACAACACCGAAGGCTACGTGCAGGACAACTGGAAGGTGACGAGCAAGCTGACGCTCGACTACGGCGTCCGCTTCGTGCACCAGCAGCCCCAGTACGACCAGCTCGGCCAGGCGTCGAACTTCCTGCCCGAGAAGTACACGCTGGCCACGGCGCCGGTCCTCTACCTCGCGGGCTGCGCGGCACAGCCGTGCACCGGGGCGAATCGCCAGGCCCGGGATCCGCGCACCAACGCGCTCCTGGGCGCCAACACGGCGCCCGCGATCGGCACGCTGGTGCCCAACTCCGGCAACACCACCAACGGCCTCTTCCTCTCGGGTAACGGCATCGCGAAGACCACCTACACGTGGCCCGCGTTCAAGGCGGCGCCGCGCTTTGGCATGGCCTACGACATCACCGGCAAGCAGACGCTGGTGGCGCGCGGCGGCGGCGGCGGTCTCTTCTTCGACCGGCCCGCCGGCAACTCCATCTTCGCGCAGGTCCAGAACCCGCCGACGATCCAGAACCTGACCGTCCGCTACGCCGATCTGCAGTCGCTCGCGGCCGGCCTCACGACCGAGGCGCCGCCGACCCTGTCGGTCTACCAGTACTCGACCGGCCTGCCGTCCACCTGGCAATGGAACGGCGGCATCCAGATGATGCTGCCGTGGGCCACGGCCCTCGACGTCGAGTACACCGGCCAGCACGCCTACAACCTCGTGGAGAACGTCGACATCAACGGCGTCGACTTCGGCGCGGCCTACCTCGCCGCCAACCAGGACACGACAATCAGCTCGGCGACGCCCGGCGCCGCGGCGGTACTTGCGGATCACATGCGCGCGTTCCGCGGCTTCAGCACCATCACCCAGGCGGCCGCGCGCGGCTACCTGACGGCACACACGCTGCAGATGTCGCTGAACCGGCGCTTCCGCAACGGGTTCTCGTTCGGCTTCAACGACACCATCCTCCTGTCGCAGAAGGGCAGCACGGGGGCCCGCCTGCAGCACAATGCGGATGGCAGCTACACCGAGCGCGCGGACCAGGCGCAGGCTGACGAACTGCTCGGCAACTTCATCCCGATCCGCCAGACGCTGAAGGGGAACTTCGTGTGGGCGCTGCCGAAATTCCACAGCAGCGCGCCGGCGCTCAGGGCGCTCGGCTACCTCGCCAACGACTGGCAGGTCTCGGGCGTCTGGACGGGGACAACCGGCGTCAACTACACCGTCGGCGCGTCGTACCAGGGGGGCGCGACCGGCAACGGCAACCAGAACATCACCGGCTCGCCGACCTACGGTGGCCGCGTGCGCATCGTGGGCGACACGGGGTCGGGCTGCGGCAGCGATCCGCTCCGCCAGTTCACGGCGGCCGGGTTCGCCGGGCCGCAGGTCAACAGCGTCGGCCTCGAGTCCGGCGTCGACTACCTGCGCGGCTGCTTCCAGAGCGTGTTCGACATGGC
>JANOJK010000680.1:0-2710 GCA_031408165.1 Acidobacteriota bacterium
ACTGATCGCCGTCTCCCTCGGCCTTCCCGCCGGGGGTCTTCCCAATGTCTGGCTCCTCCCGCCGGCGGCGCTGCTCGTGGCCTACTGGACGAGCGGCTTTCTCTTTCTCGCGCCGATGCCGCGCGCGGAGCGGCTGCTCGCGCGCATCGACACGCGTCTCGGCGTGCAGGCGATAGCGGCACGCATGCCCCGGCCGCTCGTGGAGCTGCTGGAGTTCGCCTACTCGGGGGTGTATGTCCTGATTCCGATCGCGCTCTGGCTCGCGCTCCGGCAGGGTGTCACGGTGGATCGCTTCTGGACGACGATCCTGTTGACCGACTACGTGTGCTTCGGCATGCTGCCATGGGTCCAGACGCGGCCGCCGCGCGCCGTCGGGTTCGACGCGCCGTGGCAATCACGCTGGCGGATCCTGAACCTGCGGATGCTGGACGCCGCCAGCGTCCAGGTCAACACCTTCCCGAGCGGTCACGCCGCCGAAGCGCTGGCGTGCGCGCTGCTCGTGTCGGGCGGCCCGCCACCCGTCGTCGGCTGGATGTTCTTCGCCGCCGCCGCCGTTTCCGCCGGCACGGTGTTCGGGCGTTATCATTACGCCGCGGACGCCCTCGCCGGCTGGGCCGTCGCGGTGCTGATTTGGGCTTGTAGCTTCCGCCTTTAGGCGGAAGAATCGCGGTGTCTTTCGTGTAGCTTCCACCTTCAGGCGGAAGAAAGTTCAGAGGATGTCAATGTCTCGACCCGCCACTATCGCCCTTGCGGCTGCCATCGCGCTGTGGGCCCCCGTCACCGCGCAGCAGCGGCCTCCCGCTACGCCGCAGCAGGGACCCGCGGTGGCTGACGAGGCCCTGCGACCTGCGCCGGTCCGTCGCGCTGACGAGGGAAAGGGGCCGTTCAAGACGCTCGTCATCCGCGGCGCGATGCTGATCGACGGCACCGGGGCCCCCCCACGCGGTCCCGTCGACATCGTCGTCGAAGGCAACAGGATCGCGTCCGTGCGGGGCGCGGGGACGCCGGGCCTTCCGCTGCGCGCGAATCGCGGGCCCCAGGGGGCGGAGCATGAGGTCGACGCGACCGGCATGTACGTCATGCCCGGGTTCGTGGACCTGCACGTCCACGCCGGTGGCGCGCCCAAGAACGCCGACGCCGAGTACGCCTACAAGCTCTGGCTCGCGCACGGCGTGACGACGGTCCGCGGCGTCCCGCTCGCCGGCCATGCGTTCACCGTGAGTGAGAAGGCGCGCAGCGCGAAGAACGAGATCGTGGCGCCGCGGATCTACAACTACCAGCGCCCGGGCGCCGGGTGGGACCGCGGCGGCATTGAAGACGCGACGAAGGCGCGCGAGTGGGTCCGATGGGCGAAGGCCAATGGGATCGACGGCCTGAAGGTCGGCGCGCACCAGCCCGACATCATGCAGGCGCTGCTCAGCGAGGCCAAAGTCGGTGACCTTGGATCCACGGCGCACCTCGATCAGGGGGGCGTCGCCCAGATGAACGCCATCAAGGCCGCGCGGATCGGTCTCGGCACCGTGACGCACTTCTACGGCCACTTCGAGTCGCTGCTCGAGGACTACGTCGTGCAGCCGTATCCCGTCGGGCAGAACTCGAGCGACGAGTACATGCGCTTCGGGCAGGTGGCGCGCCTGTGGGACAAGATCCACGAGCCGGGCGGCCCCGAGTGGAAGGCGTACCTGCAGGAGCATCTGAAGCTCGGCACCGCCTTCGACCCGACGCTGACGATCTACTCCGCGGGGCGCGACGTGATGAAGTTCCGCAACGCGGAGTGGCACGACAAGTACACGCTGCCGTCACTGATGGACTTCTACGCGCCGAGCCGCTCGAACCACGGCGCGTACTGGTACGACTGGACGACGGAAGACGAAGTCGCCTGGCGGAACTTCTACCAGGTGTGGTTCAAGCTGATGAACGACTACAAGAAGATGGGCGGCCGCGTCACGACCGGCTCGGATTCAGGCTTCATCTACCAGACCTACGGATTCGGCTACATCAACGAGCTCGAGATGCTGCAGGAGGCCGGCTTCCATCCACTGGAGGTGATCCAGTCGGCGACCATGAACGGCGCGCTCACGCTGTTCGAACCGCAGCGCAAGCCGATCGAGTACGGGGTCGTCCGCGCGGGGCTCCTGGCCGACATGGTCATCGTGGACCAGAACCCGCTGCAGAACTTCAAGGTCCTCTACGGCACCGGCGCCGTGCGCCTGGACGAGAAGACCGGCAAGGCGGCGCGCGTGGGCGGCATCAAGTACACGATCAAGGACGGCATCGTGTACGACGCGAAGCAGCTCCTGGCCGACGTGGCCGTGATGGTGGAGAAGCAGAAGAAGGATCGGGCGTCGAAGACATCGACGCAGGCGTCAGTACGCTGAGCCGGCTGGCGTGCGCGCTGTTCTTCATGGGCGCGGGCGCCTTGCATTTCATCGCTCCCGGGCCGTACCGCGCGATCATGCCGTCGTACCTGCCGTGGCACGCAGGGCTCGTGGCGCTCAGCGGAGCCGCGGAGATCGCCGGCGGAATCGGGCTGCTCTTTCCGCGCACGCGCCGTGCGGCCGGGGTCGGTCTCGTCCTGCTCCTGATCGCCGTCTTCCCCGCGAACATCGAGATGCTGGCCCGCTACCGGGAGCAGGGCGTTGGCTGGGTCGCCGAACTGCTGGTGTGGCTGCGGCTGCCGCTCCAGCTCGCCTTGATCTGGTGGGTCTGG
>JANOJK010000792.1:0-2255 GCA_031408165.1 Acidobacteriota bacterium
GCCGCCGTTTCCCGTTTCAGCCGGTCGGTCTCGCCGCCCGCAGTGTCTCCCCCGCCGAGGAAATACTCGTCCGTGTAGATCGCCGCGAGTTCCGCATCGGAGGGCTGCGGATTGCGCAGCACCAGCCGGCAGCGTTCGCAGCGAACGATGGGCGTACCGGCGTGCGCGAACAGGTAACCGAGCGTGTCTCCGCCGCATAGCGGGCAAAGGCTCGCGGTTGGACGATCCACCTCAGTCAACCCGCCGGTACAGCGTGAAGTCCTCGATGCGCGCCTCCTGCCGGTACGCGGCGAGCAGCCGGGCGACCGGGGGTTGCTCCGGAAGGCGATCGACCGCGCGGCCCATCTCCGACGGCGAATGCAGCGTCTCGAAGATCAGGTAGCGCGGCTGCGACCTCGCGAGCTCCTCCGTCACCGCCTCGAGGCGGAAGCGGGGATCCGGAAAATCCGTCGCCACGAAGAAGTTCGCGCGCAGAAAGCGGTGCGCCGTCATCCGGTCCGCGCCGAAGTACACACCCGCGCCGTTGATGCCGAACAGGAAGATCCGCTCCTCGGGGCTGGTGTGTGCGCTCAGGTACGCGGCCAGCTCCGCGTTCGCCCGCGCAGAATAGCCGCGGTTGTTGGCATACCCGCCGAACCGCTCGAGGAAGGCGGCGCGGTCCGTGCGTCCGCGCAGGACCTGGGCGTCCGCCCTCGCCCACTCGAAGACCCGCGCGGGGTAGCCACGCGTGAGCAGGAGCCAGGCCATCGTCGCCGCCGTCGCCACGGCGAGCACGCGCCTCGGCCGCGACTGCCGGACGGCCTCCACGAGCAGCCACGCCGCCATCAGCGACAGCGGCGCGAGCAACTGGATGAAGTAACTGTTGAACAGCCTCGCGCCGTTGACGACGATCACGAGGGTCCCGGCGCCTCCCCAGAGGACCGCGAGGCCGGCGAGCGGCGGCAGCCGCCGGGTCCGGACGAGATCCCAGACGGCGGCCACCGCGCCGATCGCCCCGGCGAGCCACAGCGGGTCGGTCTTGATCCGCAGCCAGACGGCCTTCGAGAGATCGAGCGCATACCGCCCGGCGGAAAATCCCTGCGACACGTAGAAACGGTTGAAGTCGATGACGGCGACGCGCGCGTCGGGCAGCAGGTCGAGGCGCCACAGCCACAGTCCCGCGATTGCCGGGACGACGAGCGCGCCCGCGGCGGCGGGCGCGAGAATGCGCAGCAGACCCGCATGGGACGGGGCCGCCCGGTCGCGCCGGTAGAGCACCATCCACGCGATCAGCGCGGGCAAGTACAGCCCGGCGTTCGGTTTGAGCACCATCGCGGCGCCGCTGAAGAACCCGAGACCGGCCGCGAACGCCGCCGATTCTCGTTCCCGGAACCGCACCGCGCACCACGCCCCGAGGCCCACGCAGACGACGATGAACGTCTCGCACACGCTGCGCTCGAGGAAGCCGCCATGCCCGTACAACCACGCCGGCATCGTGAGCGCGGCATACAGCGCCGCGGCGGCGGCGCCGGCAAGCGCCGTCGCGAGCGTTCGCGCCAGCACGAACACCAGCACCGTCGTGGCGGACGCAGCGATGATGTCGAGCCACGCCACCGCCGCGTCGGTCCAGCCGAAGATCCGGAACCCCGCGAGATAGATCCAGTAGATGCCGGGCGGCCGCTGCTCCCACACGTCGCGGTAGAGCAGTTGCCCGCGCGCGATGCCGCGGACAGCCGACGCCCACAGGCTCTGATCGATCCCCAGCGGCTCGGCAATCGACAGGCAGCGCACGGCCAGCGCGACGGCGGCGAGGGCGGCGAGGATCAGAGCGAGAACCGTCGGTCTCCGCATGGCCGCCGCCCAGTATCTCATGGGGTGTCGGGCCGCTTCGTTGCCGCTCACGCCCGTTGCGGCTAGGATCGGAGCCGACGCCACATGCCACAGGACACTCCGCGCGCCAGCTTCTTCGTGCACCCGCAGGGGCTCTGCGAGAGCGCCACCATCGGCGACAACACCCGCGTCTGGGCGTTCACCCACGTGCTCGCCGGCGCACGCGTCGGACGCGACTGCAACATCTGCGATCACGTCTTCATCGAGAACGATGTCGTCATCGGGGATCGCGTCACCGTCAAATGCGGCGTCCAGCTGTGGGACGGGCTGCGCGTCGCCGACGACGTGTTCATCGGTCCCAACGCGACGTTCTCGAACGACAAGTACCCGAAGAGCAGGCAGTACCAGCCCGCGGTGCTGCAGACGCACATCGGTGCGGGCGCGTC
>JANOJK010000816.1:0-8886 GCA_031408165.1 Acidobacteriota bacterium
CCGACGCGATCGTGAAGACGGCGGAGCCGAGCGCAATGAGGATGTTGGTGCGGAACCCGGCACTCTTGCGGCGCATTTCCCGCTCGGCGCCGAGGAGTCCGCCGATCAGGGCGGCGAGCATCAGCCTCTGGATGAGCTCGACGTCAGAAATTGGCGTCATGAATCTTTAATCCTACTCGTGGGCTCGTGTGCTCGTGGCACCGGGCTTGCTGTCAGGGCGCGCAGGAGGTCAGATGCTCTGGACAATTGCGGTGATCCTGCTGGTTTTGTGGTTACTCGGGTTTACGATGCGCATCGCAGGTGGATTGATTCACGTCCTGCTCGTCATCGCGCTCATCGTCGTCGTGCTTCAGGTTCTCTCCGGCCGCAGGGTTTAGCCAGTCCGACGTGGTGTCTCGCCGCCCCCGGTCGCCGCACCGGAGGGCACGGCGCGCTTGTCCGCCGAAGTCCGGACACCGTCATCGGCCGAAGGCGATATCCTTAATTGACAGATGGACGTCTTCCTCGTCCCGGTGGCGCCGGACCGCTACGAATTGTATTGCGAAGAGCCCGACGAGCCCGACAGCCCGGTTGACGAGGATAGCGCGCGGCCCGGTTTCTTTCACCGCATGGCGCTCAAGTTCCGCGAACAGATCGCGGAAGCGGAGCAAGCGCGCCGGCAGGGTCCGCAACCGGGGGACACGCGGCCGTCGTTCCTAGGGCGCGTCAAAGCGCGTACGCTGCGGTGGGTCGCGGAATCGATCGCGGAGCAGCGGCTGCTCTGGCAGCTTCGCGGCAAGGACACCGTCCTGCTCGTATATCCCGACGATCTGACGGAGGCGCAGGCGCGCGAGGTACTCCGGCGGTCACTCCAGCGCGACTGGGAGCGGCACCGCTTCTGGCTGGCGATCGACGGCGTCGGGGCGGCAGGGTCGGCCCTCCTCATCCTCGTGCCGGGCCCCAATTTCCTCGGGTACTACTTCGTGTTCCGGAGCGTCGGGCACTATCTCTCGCTGCGCGGCGCGCGCCAGGGGTTGACCGTGGTCACCTGGCGCACCGAGGCGAGCGCCCCGCTGTCCACGCTGCGGACGATGATCGCGGAGGCGCCGGATGTGCGCGAGGATCGCGTGCGCGAGGTCGCGTCGACGCTGCGGCTCGAGCACCTCGCGAGCTTCTTCCAGCGCTCGGCGGTTCCCTGACCGGGGCTCAACTCTCACGGCAAACCACACCCCCGACCCCTCAACCGCCAACCGCAAACTTGTATACTCCTGCCCGTGAAGCTCAGCGAGATTGCGGCGCGGATCGACTGCCGCCTGGAGGGTGACGGCGGGATCGAGATCGCGCGTGTCGCCGGTATCGAGCAGGCGGCGGCCGGCGACCTGACGTTTTTCGCCAACCCGAAGTACCGCGCGCACCTGCGGGGCACGCGCGCCTCGGCGGTGATTCTCGACGACCGCGCCGAGGCGGCGCCGTGCGCGATGCTGCGCTCCGCGAACCCGTACTTCGCGTTCGCGCGGGCCGTCGAACTGCTCGTCCCGCGTGCCAGGGCCGTGGCGGGCGTCCATCACCTGGCCGACGTGGCGCCGACGGCGGCCGTCGCGCCCGACGCCTCGATCGGTGCCTTCGTCAGCGTCGGCGCGGACGCGCGGATCGGCGCGCGCACGGTGGTTTATCCGCACGTGGTCATCGGGGACGGCGCCGTCCTCGGGGACGACTGCGTGATCCATGCACGCGTGTCGCTGCGCGAGCGGGTCGCGATCGGGAACCGCGTGGTCATCCAGGACGGCGCGGTGATTGGCAGTGACGGATTCGGTTTCGCCCGGCGGCCGGACGGGACCCACTACAAGATCCCGCAGGTCGGCGGCGTCGTGATCGAGGACGACGTGGAAATCGGGGCGAACACGACGATCGATCGCCCGGCGGTCGGCGAGACCCGGATCGGCGCCGGCACCAAGATCGACAACCTGGTCCAGATCGCGCACGGCGTGAGGATCGGCCGGGACGTGCTGCTGGCCGCGCAGGTCGGTGTCGCCGGCAGCGCAACGATCGAGGATCGCGTCACGCTGGCGGGGCAGGTCGGCGTGGCCGGCCACCTCACAGTCGGCAAGGGGGTCGTCGCGACCGCCCAGACCGGGATTCCCAACTCGGTCGAGGCCGGCACATTCGTGTCCGGCTATCCCGCGATCGGGAACCGGGACTGGCTGAAGGCCTCAGCGGTATTCCGGCGCCTGCCGGAGCTCAAGAAGGCGCTTACGGCGCTCCGGCACCGGCTCGACGCGCTCGAGGAACGGCTCAAGGCCTGAGTGTCCCGTCCCGCTGCATTCGGCGGGCGCTCATCCCCGCCGGCGGCGTTGCTCCTCCTTCAATACCGTTTGCAGAGTGGCCGTGAAGTGCAGGGTTTTCGTGCCGGCCGCGGCGCAATGGTGGCCTTCCTCCTGCAGCAGCGGTTTGGCAACCAGTGTCCCTGTCAGGGCTCATGGCTCATGGGTCAAGCCATAGGCCCTATAATCGATCCTAATGTCCTTGATCCACTCCGGACGCGTCCGTGTGCTCGCGGCGGCGCTCGCCCTGGCGGTGCTGCTGTCGCCCATGACCCACGCCGAGGTGCGGCCGCCGAGCGTGGACTACACGATGACCACGCTCCCCAACGGGTTGAAGGTGGTCTTTCTTGAGGATCATTCGACGCCGGTCGTGCACCTCCAGGTGTGGTACCACGTCGGGTCCAAGAACGAGCGCCCGGGGCGCACGGGCTTCGCGCACTTCTTCGAACACATGATGTTCAAGGGCTCGAAGAACGTCGAGGCCGAGGGGCACCCGTCCTACATCTCCAGCGTCGGCGGCCAGAGCAACGCCTTCACGAACGAGGACGCGACCGTGTTCTGGGAGACGGTCCCGGCGCAGTACCTGCCGCTCGTCCTGTGGCTCGAGGCGGACCGCATGGCCTCGCTGAAGATCGACGAACGGGCGTTCAAGAACGAGCGCGAGGTGGTCAAGGAAGAGCGCCGGATGCGGATCGAGAACCAGCCCTACGGCCGCCTGCAGGAGATCATCGCGGACCAGACCTTCGTCGCGCACCCCTACAAGCATCCCGTCATCGGGAGCATGAAGGACCTCGACGCCGCGTCGGTGGACGACGTCCGGGAGTTCTTCCAGACCTATTACGTGCCCAACAACGCGACCGCCGTGCTCGTCGGCGACTTCGACTCGAAGGAAGCGCTCGCCCTCGTGACGCAGTACATGGGCCGCGTGCCGGCCTCCGACAAGCCGGTGCCACGCGACATTCCGAAGGAGCCGGTGCAGACCAAGGAAAAGCGCGTCACGCTCAACGACGAGTGGCCGTTGCCCGCCGTGGTCGTCGCGCACCACATCACGTTCGACGGCAACCCGGACTCGTATCCGCTGCACATCGCGTCGAAGATCCTGTCCGACGGCCAGAGCTCGCGCATCTACCGCAAGCTGGTGTACGAGAAGGGGATTGCGCTCGCGGCGTTCGGGGGCGGGAACATCATCGAGGATCCGAACCTCTTTTTCGCCGTGGCCATCGTGCAGCCGGGCCACACCACCGAGGAGGCGACGGCCGCGCTCATCGCCGAACTGGACAAGCTGCGCGAGCAGCCGGTCTCCGCGGCGGAGCTCCAGCAGGCGAAGAACCAGTTCGCGCGCGACTACATCCTCGGCCGGGAGTCGAACCAGAGCAAGGCCGAGCAACTCGCGCACGCGGTGGTGATTCACGACGACATCAAGACGGCGGACGACGAGTTCGACATCTTCCAGAAGCTCACGACCGCCGACGTCCAGCGCGTGGCGAAGACCTACTTCACGCCGGAGAACCGGACCGTGATCACGATCCTGCCGAAGGGAACGAGCAAATGATCCGTCGACTCGCCGCGGCCTGCGCCGCGCTCGGCATGGTGCTCGCGGGCCCCGCCTTCGGGACCGGGGTCGGCGAGGCCGGCCTGTCTCCGGGGCAGGCGAAGAACTGGCCGTCGGAGCGCCCGCCACGTCCGATCGCCTCGCGCGACGTGAAGTTTCCGCCCTATGCGTTCAAGACGCTCGCCAACGGCCTCCAGGTCATCGCGGTCTCCCACCACGAGCAGCCGGCCGTCAGCCTCCGGCTGATCGTGCGGGCCGGCGCCGCGCAGGATCCCGATGGGCGGCCGGGCGTCGCGGCGCTCGCGGCCACGCTGCTCGACCAGGGGACGACCACGAAGTCGGCCGAACAGATCGCCAATTCCATCGATTCCATCGGCGGCGCGATGGGCACCGGCGCCGGCTCGGACCTGAGCTTCATCCAGGCGATCGTGATGAAGGACAGCCTCAATTTCGCGCTGGATCTGGTCTCGGACGTGGCGCAGCATCCCGCCTTCGCCAGCGAGGAGATCGAGCGCCAGCGCCAGCAGTCGCTCTCCGGCATGCGCGTCAGCTACGAGGACCCGGGTTTCCTGGCGAACATCGTGTTCGATCGCCTCGTCTACGGGTTCCATCCTTACGGAAAACCGCAATCCGGCACACCCGAGACGCTGGCGGCGCTGACGCGCAACGATCTGCTCGCGTTCCACAAGAAATGGTTCGCCGCCAACAACGCCATCCTCGCCATCGTCGGTGACGTCACGCCGGAGGAAGCGTTCGCCGGCGCGGAGCGGGCGTTCGGCGCCTGGACCAGGGGGACCGTTGAGCCGGTGAAGCCCATCGACCCGCCCCCGCCCACCCGGCGCGTCGTGGTCATCGACAAGCCGGGCGCCGTGCAGACCGAAATCCGTGTCGGCAACCTCGCGATTCCGCGCAAGCACGACGACTTCATGGCGATGGACCTCGCGTCGAAGGTGCTCGGCGGCGAGGGGGCCAATCGGCTGCACCGGGTCCTCCGCTCGGAGCGCGGGCTGACCTACGGGGCGTCCGCCGATTTCAATGCCCTGAAGCAGTCCGGCGACCTCGTCGCGCAGACCAACACCCGCTCGGAGACGACCGGCGAGACCCTGCGGCTCATGATCGACGAGGTGTGGAAGCTGCTGCGCGAGCGCGTCGGGGAGCGCGAGCTCGAAGGGGCGCAGGAGTACCTGACCGGCTCCTTCCCGCTGACGATCGAGACGCCGAGCCAGATCGCGCTCCAGATCCTGAACGCCGTGTTCTTCGGGCTCAACCTGAACGACCTGCAGACCTATCGCGAGCGCGTCAACGCGGTGACGGTGGACGACGTCCAGAGGGTCGCGCGGAGTTACCTGCACCCCGACCGGCTCACGATCGTCCTCGTCGGCGACGCGTCGGCGTTCGTGAAGCAGTTGCCCGGCGCCGGTTTCGACAAGTTCGAAGTGATTCGCGCGTCGGAGCTGGACCTGTCGACGCCGGATCTCCGCCGCCGGCCGGCCGCCGGCGGCCGCCTGCAACCGGTGGCCTACTTGGCGCCCGCGGCGACGAGCATGACGAACCAGGTGGACGGTGCGAAGGCGCTGCTGAACAAGGCGATCGCCGCAAAGGGCGGTCTCGCGAAACTTCAGGGGATCAAGACCGTGCGTTCGGAGGGGACGACGACCGCCCGGCTGGAAAGCGGCTCCGCTCCGGTCGCCATGGTCACCTCAATCGAGTACCCGGATCGATTCCGCGTCGATGCCGAAATGCCGGACGGCAGGGTGGCGCAGGTCTACGTTGACGGGCGCTTCTGGGTCATCGACCCCGGCGGCGTGAAGGAACTGCCGCCCGAAGCCCGGGGCCCGGTCCAGGCGATCGTCCAGCGCGACACGGTGCGCGTCCTGGTGAATGCGGCGGCCGGAAAATTGATCGTGCGCGACGTCGACTCCGACGATCCGGCCTTTGGCGCGATCGAGATTTCGGGGGACGGGATGTCCCCTCTGACGCTGCTCATCAATCGCGTGACCGGGCTCATCGAGAAGGCGCGCTACCACTCCGAGCCCGGCGGGCGCGCCGAAGAGAGCTACAGCGACTACCGCACCGTCAACGGCGTCAAGTTCGCGTTCCATACCGTGGTCCGCGGCGCCGGACGCCCGGTCGTCGAGCGCGACGTCAAGACGATCCGCTACAACGTCCCGCTGCCGGCGGGGCTCTTCACAAAACCGAGCTGACGTCTCGAGTGGCCGACTCCCATGAGCCACGTCCAAGGGATCCCCTGCGCGTGATGATCTCGTGCGGGGAGCCGTCCGGTGATCTGTACGCCGGTGCCCTCGCGTCGGAGATTCTGCGACTGGAGCCCGGCGCCGTGATCACGGGCTTCGGAAGTGACCGGCTGCGCGCCGCCGGCGCGTCGCTCGTCGGGGACTTCAAAGGTCTCTCGGTGACGGGCCTGACCGAGGCCCTGCCGATGATTGGCCGGTCCTGGCAGACCTACCGGGCCCTCGTGCGCGCCGCCGACGAGGCGCGGCCCGACGTCTTCGTCCCGATCGATTTCCCCGACTTCAACTTCTTCCCCGCGCGCGCGCTGCACAAGCGCGGCGTCCCCGTCGTGTATTACATCAGCCCGCAGCTGTGGGCCTGGCGCCGCGGCCGGCTCAAGACGATGAAGCGGGTGGCCGATCGCGTACTGGTCATCTTTCCGTTCGAGGCGCCGCTCTACGAGGCGGCGGGCGTGCCGGTCACATTCGTGGGGCATCCGCTGCTCGAGCTGACACCGCCGCCCACCGCGCGCGTGCCGTTTCTGCGGAGCCACGGCCTGGATCCGGCGTTGCCGGTCGTGGCGCTCCTTCCGGGCAGCCGGCGCAACGAGCTCCGCGCGATCCTGCCGGATCTGGTGCGGACCGCGGGTGCGATTGCCGCGCAGCTGCCTTCCGCGCAATTCTTCGTCGCGCGCGCGCCGCACCTGGACGACGACCTGCTGTCGCCGCTCGCCGACTGGCCGGCGGGCGCCTCGCCGCCGGTCGTCGTCGAAGAACAGACCGACGAAGTACTGGCGAGCGCCGACGTCGTGATCCTCGCGTCCGGCACCGTGACCGTACAGGCGGCGCTGCACGGCTGCCCCATGGTCGTCGTCTACCGCGTCGGTCCGCTGACCTACAAGCTGGGCAAGCCGCTGTTGCACGTCGATACCTACGCCATGGTGAATCTCGTCGCCGGCTCGCACATCGTCCCCGAACTGATGCAGGACGACTTCACGCCGGAAGCCGCCGCGGCGGAGGCGTTAAGGGTGCTGCTCGATCCGCAGCACGCGGCCAGGGTGAAGGCGGATCTCGCCGCGGTGCGCGGCAAGCTCGGTACCGCGGGCGCCAGCCGCAGAGCGGCGGAAGCCGTCATTGAGACGGCGCGACGACCACTTGTTCGGTAACCTGTTAGGCGACGCTTCTCCTGAGCTCCTGCGGAAGAACTGGAAAGAGAGCGGACAGCTATATGCGACCATTCCTCGCCCTTGTGTGCGTGTGCTGCCTCCCGGTGGCGGTCCGTGCGACCGTCATCGTTCCCATCGAGTGGCGTGAGCTGGTGACGACCGCACCGGTGATCGTCCATGGCGAGGTCGTCGATGTCAGAGCGGGCTGGGCGGATGGCCGGCGCTCGGTCGAAACGTTCGTCACCGTCTCGGTCGCCGAGTATCTGAAAGGCGATCTCGGCAAGACTCTGATCTTCAGGGTCCCGGGAGGGCAGCTCGGGCGGTACCGCACGATCTTCGTCGGCGCCCCGGAATTTCAGGCGGGGGATGAAGTTGTCCTCTTCCTGAAACACAGCGCACCGTCGTACCCTTACATCATCGGCCTGAGCCAGGGGGCGTTCCGCGTCGTCCCCGACGCGCGCACCGGGCGGCGGATGGTGACGACCCCGATCGTGATGGGGAAGGGGGCGGAGGAGCCCGAGCGGATCGTCCGTGGAGACGTCACGCGCAAGCCGCTGCCGATCGAGGCGTTCCGGGACGCGGTACGGCAGGTCCTGGCGCAGGGAGCGGGGCAATAGTGCGCACGATCATCGCCGCGGGGGCCGTGGCCGTCGCCCTCGTTGTCTGTGCGCCGGCGGCGGACGCGTACCTGAAGCTCGGGACGCGCCTCGGCACTGGCGTCGCGAACCTCCGTTTCAACACGTTTCCGATCAGGTACTTTGTGACCAACCGAGACGTGTCCGGTGTCACGGCGCCGCAGCTCCAGCAGAGCGTGGCCCGCGGCTTTGCGTCGTGGGCGGCGATTCCCGATACCGGCCTGTCGTCGCAGTTCGTCGGCTTCACCGGCGCGACCCCGGTGAACGGCGACAACGCCAACGTGATCGGATTCACGACCAGAGCGGATCTGGATCGCGTGCTCGGATCGACGTCGTTCACGGTCGACACGGTCACCGGCGAGATCCTGGAGGCCGACATCTTCCTGAACGCGACCTTCGCATGGTCGGTTGCGGCGGCCGGTGAACCGGGACGCCAGGACGTCGAGTCGATCGCGCTCCACGAAATCGGGCACCTGCACGGCCTCGGGCATTCCATGCTCGGGGAGACGGAGCTCTTCGGCGGCGGACGCCGCGTGCTCGGCGCGGAGGCGGTCATGTTCCCGATTGCGTTCCCCTCCGGCGCAATCAACCGCACGCCGCGCGCCGACGACATCGCGGGCCTCTCGGACATTTACGGCAACGATCAGTTCCGCAAGGCGACCGGAAGCATCAGCGGACGCGTGACGAAGGGGGGCGCGGGGGTGATGGGCGCCCACGTGCTCGCGTTCCATCCGGCCACCGGCAAGCTGGTCGCGACCTTCACGCTGTCGGCGGATGGTGCCTACGTGATCGCGGGCCTCGAGCCCGGACTGCACGTCCTGAGGGTCGAACCCCTCGACGATGCAGATGTGACGAGCTTCCTCGACACGTCCTTTACCGTGGAGACCGACTTCAAGGTGGCGTTCCACAACCGCGTGGTCACCGTGCCGCGCGGCGGGACGGCACGGAGCGTCGACCTGACCGTGGTGGCGAAATAGTGGCTCCCCTTCGCTCTTTCGCGGC
>JANOJK010000824.1:0-1511 GCA_031408165.1 Acidobacteriota bacterium
ATAGAAGCCATGGGGAATCGTGTTGCGATGCATGATCTCGAGTAGCTCATGGCTGCGCGGCGACCATAGATCGCCCACGATGCGCAACACCTCGTGATGGCGGCCATGGAGCCGAGTCCACGTGCTGAGCGCCTCCTGGACTCGAAGGTACAGCCATTCCTCGGGCGAGAAGCCGCCCTTCACGAGCCAGACGTCGATCCGGTTGAGCGCGGTGGCGCGCCGCAAGGCCGCGAGCGAGTCGAACGGGATGCGAGTGCCGTGCCGGTCCATCGCCACGAGCAGCACACGGCTCGCATCGGGATGGATCACATGAGCGCGCTCGAGAAACGTGACGCCGCCCTCGTCGCCGGTCAAGGCAAGGTCCGCCGCGACCAGGGCGACGCGCACACCGTCGTTCCCGAGCTGCTCGAGCATCGTGAGCCCCTCGGATTCGGTGCCCGCAGCGCGAACCTGGTAATCGGCTCCGAAGCGCCGCGTCAGCGCCGTGGCAATGCGTTCGCGAGCCTCAGCGTCGGCGTCGACGAGGAACAACACCGGCAACGCGCGTGGCTCGCGGCCTGATTCAGACGCAGGTGACAACCCGTGCTCCCTCCGATCGCCCACAAACGCGCTCGGCCGCGCGGATAAGGCGCCTGTTCGAGCGCTCGCGAGCGATCGTTTTCATCTCCTCACGCACCGGCGCACTGGCCGCCGCCATCGTCGCGCCCGGTGAAAACAATCATACGCCGCAACTACCGGAGTCGTTCTTGCCGCAGAAAAGCCGCAGTAGAGCGCGACGATCCCTGCCGTGAGGTACCAGGAGAGGTTCGCCCACTTCGCCAGTTCCACGGCGCCCAAGAGTCATCCGGGACGTACGACGGATGTCCGGGAAGACGCCGATCCGGAACAGGGCCATGACGTGGCTCGGCGCGGTGTGACCTGCGTCGGCCGAACCTGCTGTTCGCCCAATCGCGCTCGTTTCACTGGCACTTGCCCGCCAGCCAACCGCCGGTAAAACCCGCGCGGCACAAGCCTCGGACGATGTGGGCGTTCTTCTTCATGACCGTCCAGACCAGACCGCTGCGATGGTTTTCCGCCATCAGGACGATCGGCCCCTGATCGATGCCGAGGTAGTTGTTCGTAAACCAGGCCTCCGGGTGGACCACGCCGTCGCTGGACGGCAGGCCGGACGCGGGGAACGTCTCGTTGAACGCATCGATGAATCCGTATCGCTGGAACACGCGGGCTCCGTGCCGGGCCTGCATCTCCTTGAGGGCGGGCAGCACAATCTCCGGCGCGAACGGCAGCGACCCGCCCGCCGCGGTTGGTGCGATGGTCCCGTCGTCGCGGATGTCTCCGCTGCTGGCTCCTCGCGCCCAGTAGGTGTGGAACTGGATCTCCCGCCCGTCGACGGATCCCTTTGCGTCCCGGGGTCCGATGGAAGCGGTGAGGCCCCACATGTTCTCGCCGTAGCCGCGAAATCTGTTCGGATTGGCGGCGGCGTACGCGCGCTGGGCGTAGGTGGCGCGCCG
>JANOJK010000826.1:0-1800 GCA_031408165.1 Acidobacteriota bacterium
GCTCGGGATGGCGCTCAACGTGAAGTCCGAAGCAGGCGCGGTCAGCGGGACGGTCACCGCGGACCTGAAGGCGCCGGATCTCGGCGTTCAGGCGGATGTCAGTCTTCAGAATCTCGATCTCGCGCCGATCCTGAAGGACCCTGCGCAGCGGAGCGACATCACCGGACACGCGAAGGTGGACATCAAGGTGCCCGGGGATCCCGCTTCGGCGTCGGCGCTGGAGCGCTTGCGCGGGCACGTGGTCTTCCAGGGGCCGACGGTGGTGGCCGCGGGGTATCGCGCGACCGGCGTCCGCGCCACCGCCGACATGGCGGGCCGGCGCATCGCGATCGACGCGCGCGCGAACGCGTACGGCGGCAGCGCCACCGCCAAGGGTGTGATCGTGGCGCCTGGCCCGCGGAGCGAACCGACGCAGATCGACCTGACGGGCAGCGCATCCCACATCGACCTGTCGTCCCTTCCGGCGAATCTCGACGTGCCCCGGATCGCGACGAACATCAATGCCACCGCGTATCATGTGAAAGGAACGTTTGGCCCCTCGACGGCCGTCGAGGGCAGCGCCACGCTCGCGGAGTCGGCGATCGCGGGGGGCACGATTCTCGCCGGGACATCGGCGGAATTCTCCATGGCGTCGGGCCCGCCGGCGCGGCGCGCGCGCGGCGGACAGGCGGCCGCCTCCAGCCTGACCAGCCTCACCTACGCGGCTCGCGGAGAAGTACGCGACCTGAACCTGAAGAGCGTCGGCGAGGCGTTCCAGGTCGCGGCCCTGGCCAAGCCTGAATACGACAGCCGCATCAACACCACGTTCGACGTCAAGGGCAGCGGGACGGACATCGAGCGGATGCAGCTGGATGCAACCGGCGCGGCGACCGACTCGCAGGTGTTCGGCGGCTCCCTGCCGCGGATGGCTTACGAGGCGCATCTCGCGAACGGCGCCCTGAATGGAAAGGCGGACGGCGAGTTCAAGGACTTCGATCCCGCGCGCGTCAGCGGCAACCCGCGCGTCGCCGGGCAGGTCACCGGCACGGTGAACGCGCGTTTCGGCGTGTCGAACATCTCGGCGCCGATCACCCCGGAGGCGGTGACCGCCGACGGACGCGTCACGCTTGCCGCGAGCAACGTGGCGGGCCTGAAGATCGACGCCGCGGAGGTTGACGGCGACTACGCCAACCGCCGCGGCACGCTGCGGCAGGCGACGGTGAAGGGACCGGACCTCGACGTGCAGGCCTCCGGACCGATCGCGCTCGACCAGTCGGGGCAGTCGAACGTGAAATACCACGTGGCGGCGACCAACCTCGAAGTGCTCGGAAAGCTGGCAGACCAGGCGCTCGCCGGATCCGCAATCCTCGACGGCACCGTCACCGGGAATGCGGCCTCCCTGAAAGTGGCCGGCACCCTCGACGGATCGAACCTGGGGTACCAGGACAACAAGGCGCTCGATCTGAACGCCACCTACACGGTCACCGTGCCCGACCTGCAGTTCCCCCGTGCGCACGTGCAGGCGCAGACGACCGGCACGTTCGTGCAGGTCGGCGGCGTCCAGTTGAACGCGCTGACTGCGACGACCACTTACGCCGACAACAAGCTCGATTTCTCGACGCACCTCGTGCAGGCGCCGTCCGGCGGCGAGGTGGAAGCCGCCGCGGGGCTGCCGAAGACCGGCGCCCGGGAGCTCGACGCCAGCGGCCGCGTCGTGCTTCATCCCGACCACCAGGAACTCCATCTCCCCTCGCTCGTGTTGCGGACCGAGGGCGTGGAGTGGAAGAGCGCGCCCGGCAGCGAGGCCACGATCAAGTACGG
>JANOJK010000839.1:0-5493 GCA_031408165.1 Acidobacteriota bacterium
AGCACTTCGTCGCGGATCCGGACGTTCAGGAATTTCGGCGTCACCATGTCCACGCGCCGCCCTTGCAGCAGGCCCGACAGCTCTCGTTCCATGGCGATGAAGTTCAACCCCGGAACATGATTCGGCTGAAACTCCACCAGCACGTCGATATCGCTGTCCGGTCCGAAATCGTCGCGGAGCACAGAGCCAAACAGGGCCAGGCGGGTCATGTGGTGGCGCCGGCAGAACGAGGCGAGGACCTCACGATCGATCGAGATATGGGGGCTCATGGTGGCCGGGACATGATACCGCCTGGGCGGACTTTCCGAGGTTGCGCCACCCATCCACACGTCAAACAGGCCGTGTCACCCTGGCGCGCGGAGCCGGTTTCAGCGACAGATGTCTTAGCGACAAGGTGCGCGCGGGGTGGACCAGCCGCGCCGGCCTCTTCGTCGCTCGCGACGAACCCGCGGAGTTGCTGCGCCAACGGCGTGGTTGTTCGGGCGTCGAACTCGTTCCGGACCGAGTTCGCCATCTGGCACGAAATCGGCCCATCCGACCCTTGCGATCTCGTTAACCAGGAAGCGACACCATCGCCTCGGCCCACCGACGTACTCCCGGGTATTCATCGAGAGTCAGTACGAACTCCTGGCCTTTTGCGACGCTTTGCAGCCGGCAGCCGTCTTCGGTCGCGGTCCAGCGCAACGTCGCTCCGTGGTAGGTCAGCGCCGGCCGGGAGCCCGGCATGAAATCCGTTGGAAGCCGCCACACCGAGCGCCGGGGATTCCCCGTCTCCGTGAGTCTCAGCCGCGAATCAAAGGTTGAGAACACGCCGGCCCCGCCCGACCCCTTCGCCACGTAAACAGTGTTGCAGGGCGCGCAGTCGCGAACCGCGTGGGGATGGTCCCGAAGCCAATCGGGGATCGGATCGGACCCGAGTCGCAGAACCTCGCCGACGCGAAGCCATCCGAAGAGGACGTGCAAGTTCGGCGCCTTGCCGCGGTATCGATATCTGCCGCGAGCGAGCTCGACCTCCTTGAACCAGCCGAAGAACAGGAAGAGGTCATCGATCCCGACTCCCTGGCGCTCGAGATGCCGCTGCGCAATGCTGTCCTGACCAAACGCCGGAAGCCACCCTGCCGGTCGGCTGCGTGACGAGCTCTCGAGATCGGGATCCAAGTGCACGCGCCGGCTCACCCTCAACCGGTTGTTGGTGAGATCGGAAACAATCCGCCCGACATCGAGGCCCCTGGGCCGCAGGTCGCTGTAGGGGACCCGGCCCTCGTCATGGGGTATTGGCAGCGACAGCATCTGACCGTCTGGAAGAATCGGGCTCGCGCCGCCACCGAACGCCGGCGTTGAATCGAAACCCTTCCGGCTGAGAATAAGCCGCACGCTTCCTCCAGCTCCACCAACGGTCGGTCAGGTGAATTGACGTCACGATCGCCGCGGACGGGGTGCCGCGGCGAGACTGCGCTGCGGCGTCCTGCTCGTCCGGTGTCGCGAGTGATATGGCCGGCACGGCATCGTCAGGGTCGATCAGTTGGTCTGGTCTCACGTGAACGCGCGTGGCCGTTCCCGAACAAGGACTGGTCGGACCATCCTTCCGCTTCGTACTGATTATGGGTCCGGCAGCGCAGTTGGATCTGGTCGATGGTGGCCAAGCCGCCGTCCGCGTAGGGGATGACATGGTGGAACTCCACGAAGCCCCGCTCGTCGCACCGGCCCTCCGTTCCGTAGAACGCGCACCGGCCGCCGTCCCGAACCCAGACAGCCCGTTTCACCGATGAGGGGATGTGGCGCGACTTCGTGGCCTGGCCCCGCGGCGCACGCGTCCGGATCGCGCTCGCCAGCTTCGTCCGTTCCAGGTGCTCGACGAGCAGCGTCAGGGCGCGGTCGAGGATCTCGGCGGGGTCGCCGTTCGGCACGGCATGCCGCAGCAGGTCCTGCGCGCGGCGCAGTTTGTCGTGCGTCTGCCGGCTGACGGTGACCTGCACTTTGTAGCGCCCGGGCGCGAGCGGCACCACGACGGCTGGTCGGGGCGGAGTCGGTAGGAGGGCCGTCACCGGCGCCGCGGCCATCTCCACCAGCGGCGCGCAGACCGAGCCGACGGCCGGGAGACCCGCGAGTCCTGCGGGAGCACTCGCTGGAGGCGCGATTGGCCTCCGATCCGTTGCCGGCAGCGATGTCGGCGCCGGCAGCTTGCGAATCGTCGCTGCGACGTCGGGCCGCGGATGAAGCGCGGCAACCATCTGCTCGACCTCACGCTTGCTCTTCTGGCGCGCCCCGGCGAGGACTTCTCGGTGATTGTCGTCCGTCAGGTGGGGCGCCAGCAGGCACGCCGTCGTCAACGTCAGGGAGCCGTCGGCCAGAAGGTCCAGGATGACGGGCCACGTGCGCGCCGCGCGGGCCGCTTCAATGCGATTGTAGGCGGCGTGCTCCGACTGATGCAGGACCCGTGTGCAATACGCGAACAGCGATGAGCATCCTTCGCCGAGATACAGCCTGCGCGCGTCGAGCTCGGCCAGCGACGCGATCAGCTGCGCCGTGGCGTCACGCTCGCCGGCCGCGAGCGCCTTGACTTCGACGAGCAGCTGATCGTCGGTGAGGAGGGAGGGGGAGATCTTCTGCATGGACCCTTTTTATCACCGCAGTTTCTGCCACGCGAGAATGCCCACAGACGCGATTTCCACAGGGCTCGCCCTACATCGGCGCGTTTCCGCGATAGCGTCGCTCTGGGGCCATCCTCGCGCGATCCGCACCGTATCCAGACGAGCTCACGTGCGCATTTCGGGTCGTTGGAGAAAAAGCTGTCAAGCTCTTTTTGAAGCGCGGCGATCTTTTTTTTCGCGCGAACTCGTTCCGGAACGAGTTCTACGTCCGGCACAACATGGGTGCCATCCGACGTCAAAAACAGGAGGACAGGAGACTAGGAGAATTGACGTCGGCCGCGCGTGGATTCCGCGGCGAGACTACGCCGCGTGGAGGCGGACGTCGGCGATTGGCGATCCGGCGAACTCGCCGGGCACCTCGAGCCCCTCGGCGCTGACGATCAGGAGGTCCCGGAGCTCCCGCCCGTCGGAAAGCCGGACGTCCACGCGCTGGTAGCCCATGCCCGACTCGGGCAGTTCGAGCAGCCGTTTCGTCCACCGCGGTTCGAGCTTGACGCGCATGCCTCGACTTCCTGTCTCGTCAGGCTCCGTGGAGCGTGAGCGGGAGTTTTGCCGGCATCTCGTCCCAAGTCCTTCCATTCAACTCGCGACCGGTGCGCTTCTTGAACACGCCGCCCCACTGCTTGAAAAAGAAATTCACGCCTGCTCGTACGCACTGCTCCTGGATGTCCGTGACCCACTCGGCGTTCATCGGCCGCGCGCCGGGACCGGATTCGCCGCCCACGATCACCCAGTCGATGCCTGCGAGGTCGAGGTTCGGAAGCGGACCAAGCAGTGGCTCCAGCGACAGAAACTTGACCGACGCGCCGGTGCGTCGCAGATCGTCGATCCGGAAGGCGTGTCGCTTGTTCTCGACGGAGACGCCCATCCATATCTGTGGCTGCCAGCTCAGTCGATTGCTCAACTCTCGGAGCCGCTCGGAACGCTTTGTGAGGACCTGATATTGGTGCCAGCTCGCTTGGTTCATGACGCCGAAGACTCGCCCGATGAATGCCTCCGGAATGTCAGCGTGGAACAAGTCGCTCATCGAGTTGACGAATATCCGGAGCGGCCTTTTCCACCGCAGCGGGTGCTCCAGCATGTGCTCGTGGGTCCGCACGGCGAAGCCATCGAGGTAATTGCGTTGTCCCATCGCCTGGAGGCGTCGAGTCATGCGTTCTGCGTAACAGTGCGCACATCCCGGACTGACTTTGTCGCAGCCAGTTACCGGATTCCACGTCGCTTCTGTCCACTCAATAGACGAGTTCGTGGCCATCACTTCGCTCCGTAGCTTCGGTATTTGTCGAAGATCGCGTTAACGATTTTCGCTCCTGTTGCGTTCGGGGACGCAAAAAACAGGTAGTACACGACCGCGCCCATGCGGTTCCTCATCGGAATCGGTCTTGGCACGAACCGAAAACCCGCAACATCCTGCAATCGCTTTCGAAAGGCCTCGGCCACGGCATTGTTACCGGCCTTCGTCTCAACCTCACCGAACAAATCCTGGCTCTTTTCGTACGCGCGTGTGCGCCACGACTCGTCGCCCCACACCGCGTCCATCCTGCCTTTCTGCGCCGGCTTGACCCTCCCTGGGTCCTTCCACAAGACGTTCATGTTGGCGTCCATGATCATGAAGTTGTAAAAGACCTCCACGCTCTTCATCTCGCCCGCTGTCTTCAAAACCTCCCAGTTCACGTTGAGCTTGTACGGATCGAGCAGGCAGAGAGCGCGCCGAAACTTGTCGTAGCGGCAGCGCGGGAACACCTCTCGCAGCAGCACGTCGTTGCAATCTCCGTCGTGCACCGTCACTCGAGGATCGTCTGTCGCCAGCCGTCTGAGCGCCGCCGTACGGGTCCCGTCGAGGTCAATGAAGTGAAGTTCAGAAAAGGGCGGAGTTATCCGCATCGCGTTGAGCGGACTGCCCGCGATCTGCTCACCCGTGGCCTTCGACAGATGCATGCCGGCGCCTGCAAGAGCATCAACGTATACGTGGCCCTTGATCGCCGGCTGATTCGCCAGAATCGTCGAATAGGCCAAGGCGTACTCCTTGATGATATCGAGCTTGATCTCTGACCAAGAACCGATTTCATCGAGCTGGAGCGCCTTCTTCGCCATGGTTGGTTATACGCGTCCGGGGTGACAGGTCAGGTCAGGCCTGAACAGTCCAGGCCTCCTTACCCTTCCACACAGCTCCGGATCCGGCGACGGGTCCCGTAGGCAGAGCCTCTGCGGCAGCGCCGCTTCGTCGGTTTCTACGAACCCGCGCAACTCCTGCGTCGGGATGTTCACGCGCGCGTCCTTGTGCTTGATCGCGTCGATGGGCCCAATGTCATTCATACACCATCCTGGCAAGAACTTTTGTGAGCTGCGGTCATCTCTTTTCACGCGGACTCGTTCCGGAACGAGTTCGGGACCCGGCACAACATCGGTGCCAGCCGACGAGCCCATGCCCGCATGACGCCCGTGTTGCCCGGTGTGGAGGCTCGCTTTGTTGACACCAGCGCCGGCCAGGCAGTATATTCAATGTAGATACGAGGTGTCATGACCACGCAACTGTCGAAATGGGGCAACAGCCTGGGGCTGCGGATTCCGAAGTCCGTTGCGCTCGCAGCGCGGGTGCAGGACGGCGACGAGGTCGAGGTGAGCGTGCGCGCAGACGGCGCGATCGTCATCACGCCCGCGCGCCCGCGCTACACCATCGCGGACCTTGTGAACGGCATCACCCCCCGTAATCGGCATCGCGAGACCGACTGGGGCGGCCCGATCGGTGAAGAGACGTGGTAGCCCGGTACGTGCCGTCAGCGGGTGACCTGGTCTGGCTGACGTTCGACCCGCAGGCCGGGCGGGAGCAGAAAGGCCGGCG
>JANOJK010000850.1:0-1822 GCA_031408165.1 Acidobacteriota bacterium
CTAGACGTCGCAGATCTCCATCGCCTTCGCCAGCAGGGGTGTCGTGACGGCACCGAGAAACTCTCTTCGACGCATGCTGGCCTCCCTGGGCGAGCGGATTCTATCTCACGCCGGCGTGCCGCGGCCGGGCACGCGATCGACTCGGCGGCTTCCGCCGTCGCCGGGCGACTCCTGAAACGCGTCCCTCGCCCGGGACGAGGCGTCAGAAGGGCACGTAGCCCTCCCACGACCACGGCATCCCCGGATCCCCGAGCGTCGCGGCCGTCAGCCGCTGAAAGAGGCGCTCGGCGCGCACGTCATTCGAGAGAAACAGCACGCAGCGCCGCCCCTTCTCGACGCAGATGGCCTGGTTCCCCGTAGTGTCGTTGTGCCCGCCCTTGAAGAAGGCGCGGCCGAAGGGTCCGTTGAACGTGACGACCCCGAGGCCCGCGGAGAGCTTGATCGCCGCCATCGCGGGCGACGTGCCGGTCGAGAGCGTGGGGAACTGCGCGGGCGTGGTGATGGCGAGGCGCGGCCTGATCATCTCCTCCCGCGACTTCCTCGTCAGCCCCTCGCCGCGCATGAACCCGGCGAGAAACTTCGCGAAGTCTTCGACGGTGGTGTCCATCGATCCCGCCGCGCGCGGCCTGCTGCGCCGGTCGTGCGCCGCGAAGGCCCCGTCGGCGCCGTAGCCGTCGGCCAGGTTGTCGGCAAAATCCGCGCGCCACATCATGCTGGTGCGCCTCATCCCGAAGCGGTCGAACACGCGCCGCTGCATCTCGTCGCCGGTCTTCAGGCCGAGGCCCGTCTCCAGCACGAACTGCAGCAGGATGAACCCCTCGCCGGAATACGCGTAGCGGCTCCCGGGCTCGAAGTGGAGGCGCATCTTCTGGTCCGGCTCCAGGAAGGCGAAGTTGGCGAGGCCGCTGCTGTGGGTGAGCAGGATGCGCGGGGTCAGCTTGCGCCAGCGCTCGTCCCCTTTCAGCGCCGCGTAGAACTCGTACTCGGGCAGCGGTTTCGGCAGGTAGTCCGCGATCGAGCGATCGAGGTCGAGCCTCTTCTCGTCCACGAGTTGCATGACCATGTAAGCGAACGCGAACTTCGTCAGCGACGCGCCGTACATGATCGTGTCGGGCTGGAGGGGGAGCTTCTTCTCGACGTTGCGGGACCCCCATGCCCGCACGAACGCGACCTTCCCATCGTCCACGACCGCCATGGCCAGGCCGTTGACGCCGGCGGCCGCCATCATATGTTTCGCGGTGCGGTCGATGTGATCCGGGGAGACGTCCTACCCGTTGAAGCCGCGGATCGCCGCATCCTGCGCGGCGGCGCTCATCGCGAGCGCCATCGACCCGGCGAGCAGTGTTATCCCGGCGATTCCGGTCGTCACGCGCATGGGGCAAGCTTATCGCGGAGCAGCCGCCGCTACGACCAAAGGTCTCCTCGTGCCTTAGGCCTGGCAGTGGTTTCAAAACCGGACCCGGAAAGTCGGGAGGGAGGCCACCGTTTGCAGAGTGGCCGTGAAGTGCAGGTTTTTTGTGCCGGCCACGGCGCAAATGGTGGCCTTCCTCCTGCAGCAGCGGTTTTGAAACCAGTGTCCTCTAGACCTAGCCAAGTCTAGAAGGGGTTGCAAACGCTGAATGCTGAATGCCGAATCGGACCGTTCCGCATTCAGCATTCAACATTCACAATTACGGACCCGGGGAGTCGGGAGGAGGCCACCGTGCCGGCCACGGCGCAAATGGTGGCCTTCCTCCTGCAGCAGCGGTTTTGAAACCTCACATTTTCTGAGCAGCTCCCAAGACCAATAGTTCTCCTGCCAATTCGGCGCTCTCTGCTTGTC
>JANOJK010000886.1:0-1768 GCA_031408165.1 Acidobacteriota bacterium
TCGTACGAAGTGAAGGCCCTCATCGCGGCGGGCGGCATGGGCGAGGTGTATCGCGCCGTCGATACACGGCTGAACCGCACCGTCGCGATCAAGACGCTGCCCGCGCATCTCTCGAGCGACCTGGAACGCCGCGAGCGCTTCACGCGCGAAGCGCGAATCGTCTCCAGCCTGAACCATCCGCATATCTGCACGCTTCACGACGTCGGAGTGCAGGACGACGTCCAGTACCTGGTCATGGAGCACATCGATGGTGAGACGCTCCAGAAGCGGTTGGAGCAGGGACCGCTGCCGTTGGCGCAGGCGCTCGAATACGCGATCCAGATCGTCGAAGCACTCGACAAAGCGCACCGGCGTGGCATCGTCCACAGAGACCTGAAGCCCGGAAACGTCATGCTGGCGAAGTCGGGCGTGAAGCTGCTCGATTTCGGGCTGGCGATGTGGCATACCCAGGCGGCCGGCGTCGCCTTCGACGATCCCACGCGCGCCGGCTCGCATGCGCTGACGGCCGAGGGGACGATCCTGGGCACGCTCCAGTACATCTCTCCGGAGCAGCTCGAAGGCAAGCCGTCGGACGCCCGGACGGACATTTTTGCGTTCGGCGCGGTCGCCTACGAGATGATCACGGGGCGAAGCGCGTTTCCAGCCGCGAACCAGGCCCAGCTCATGGGCGCGATTCTCAAGGACGATCCTCCTGCCATCGCCGACCTCGTGCCTGAGGCGCCGCGCCTTCTGAGCAAGACCATTTCGCGGTGCCTCGCCAAGGATCCCGATGAGCGGTGGCAGACCGCGAACGATCTGCTTTACCAGTTGCGCACGATCGCCTCGTCACCTCAGGCGCTCGACACGCGTGAACCGCAGGCACGTCGGCGCTTCCCTCGGCGGATTGAGCGCGGTCTGTGGATGGCTGTCCTCGCGGCATCCATTATCGGGACGTTCCTGTGGTCCCGGACCCGTGATATCCGTCCGCCTGATCCGGTTCAGGGGCGAACCGACGTCCGTTACACGTTGTCTCCGGCGTCAGGCACGGTGTTCCATTCCGGCTTCGATCCGTCGTTTGCGCTGTCTCCGGACGGCCGGCACATCGTCTATGTCGGCGTCACGGCGAGCGGACTGAAACAGCTGTGGCTTCACTCTCTCGAGAGAGACGTGACCCAATCCGTGCCGGGCACGGACGGGGCGAACTCGCCGTTCTGGTCGCCCGACAGCCTGTGGATCGGGTTCTTCGCAGACAACAACCTGAAGAAAGTCCGCGTGTCCAGCGGGCTCGTGCAGCCCATTGCCAGCAATGTGTTCACGCGCGGTGGCGCCACGTGGAACGCCGCTGACGTGATCCTCTTCCGCCCAAGACCGGGCGGTTTTTCCCGGGTGTCGGCCCGCGGCGGCGCGGTGTCGCCGTTGGCGATGGACGAAGGCGGTTTCTGGCCGCAGTTTCTGAGCGACGGGGAGCATTTCATCTACGCCGCGCCTCGCTCCGGCAGCATCAAGGTCGGTTCCCTGAGAGACGAGGCGCCACGGAGCCTGATGGAGTTCCCAGTGCGGGTTTCTTCCATGGCTTACGTGCCCGGATACATTTTCTTCGTGCAGGACGCGACATTGTTCGCACGACCCTTCGATGAGACGCGCCTCGAGTTCTCGGGGGCACCGATACGGATCGTGGACGGCATTCCCATCCTAGGTCCCGGCCGGGCGCCATTCTCGGTCTCCGCCGCCGGTGTGCTGGCCTATTGGCCGTACCCGCCCGGGACGCCTGCCGTCCTTCAGTGGTTCG
>JANOJK010000915.1:0-4145 GCA_031408165.1 Acidobacteriota bacterium
CTGCTGGCGGACATGGGCGCGCAGCCCGGTTCGCTCCAGGTCGGCGCCGAGCCCGGCCGGCCGCTCGTCGCCGCCAGCGCGTCGGCGGACATGTTCGCGCCGACCTCGACCATCACCTCTCCCGCGGCTGGCGCCCAGGTCGAGAGCGGCAACCGCGTCACGATCAGCGGCACGGCGACCGAGAACGGCGCCGGCGTCGTCGCCAGCGTCGAGGTCTCCGTCGACGGCGGGACGACCTGGCGCGTGGCCGAAGGCAAGGCGACGTGGAGCTTCGACTGGTCCCCGGGCGTGGTGGGAACGGCGACGATCAAGAGCCGGGCCGTCGACGACACCGGCAACCTGGAATCGGCCGGCCCCGGCACCACCGTGTCGGTGATCGTGGGCGCATGCCCGTGCCCCAGCCTCTGGAAGTCCTCGACGGTCCCGACCAACCCGAGCGCTTCCGACGGCAGCCCGTACGAGCTCGGCGTCAAGTTCAAGAGCGACATCGACGGCTTCATCACGGGGATCCGTTTTTACAAGGGCCCCACGAACAGCGGCACGCATCTCGGCAACCTCTGGTCGAGCGCCGGCACGCTGCTGGCGACGGCCGTGTTCAGCAACGAGACGTCCTCCGGCTGGCAGCAGGTCAGCTTCGGGACGCCGGTGGCGATTGTCGCCAACACCGTTTACGTGGCGTCCTACCACACCAACGTCGGCGGCTACTCGTTCGACGCCACCTACTTCACGAACACGGGGGTCAACTCGCCGCCGCTGCACGCGCTGCCCTCCGCCACGAGCGGCGGCAACGGCGTCTTCTCCCCGGGCGGCACCGCGTTCCCCTCGAGCACGTTCAACGGCAACAACTACTGGGTGGACGTCGTCTTTGCGCCGAGCCTGGTGGACGGAAACGCACCCACGATCTCGGCGATCAAGTCGGCGACGATCGACAGCTCGCGCGTGACCGTCACCTGGGCGACCGACGAGTCGGCGACGACGCGCATCGACTACGGGACCAACCCCGCCATCCTCACCGCGACGCTGGCGACCCTGCCGGCCGGCACCGTGACCCGCACCGGCAGCAGCTTCGTCACGCAGCACACGATGGCGTTGACCGGCCTGCAGCCCAACACGACGTACTTCTACCTCCTCACCGCCATCGACCAGTCAGGCAATACGACCACGGTGGCGGCGCCGACGTTTACGGTGCCGGGGCCGACGCTCCGCGACACGGCGTCGACGGATTTCGCCGCCGGCACACTGGCGGGCACCTACGTGTCCCAGACGCTGGACGGCGAAGTGATCCTGAAGCCGACCGCCGGGTCGGAGTTCACCGGCCCGTCGCTGCCGTCCGGGTGGATCGTCACCCCGTGGAGCCCCGACGGCTACTCCGCCATCCAGGACGGCATCCTGCTGGTGGACGGCGCCCGCGTGGCCACGTGCGTGACAGACGCGAACGGCGCCTGCATTCCCGGAGAAAACACGGTCGAGACGCCGTCCGCGGTCTTCACGGCGCCACATTCGCTCGAGTTCTCCGCCCGCTTTTCAGGCGACCAGTACCAGCACGCGGGCCTCGCCGTCACGTTCGGCTCGGCCTCCGAACCCTGGGCCATCTTCAGCACGCTGAGCGGCGGGCTGCTCTTCGCCAGGACCAACACCGGCGCGGGCAGCATCGACACGGGTCTCGGCACGGGACTGCTCGGCGCGTTCCACCGCTACCGGATCGACTGGAAACCCGCCAGCGTGGACTACTACGTGGACGGCGCCCTTGTCGCCAGTCACGCGCTCACGGTCGCGGGGCCCATGCGCCCGGTCGCGGCCAGCGACTACAACCCCTTCGGCGGCAACGTGTTCGTGGACTGGATGCGGATGTCGGCGTATGCCAGCCCCGGCTCGTTCGAGTCGCGCGTGTTCGACGCCACGACGGCGGTCAACTGGAACAGCGTGCAGTGGCGCACGGTCAGGCCCGCCGGCACCACGCTCGCGATCGGCGTGCGGACCGGCAATACGCCGGTCCCGGACGCGACCTGGACGGCCTTCATACCGGTCCTCGCCCCCGGCCCGCTGACGCTCAACTCGCAGTACATTCAGTACCGGGTGGACCTGACGTCGGCGGATCCGGACCAGTCGGCGGCGCTCGAGGACATCATCATCAGC
The DNA here is from genome assembly GCA_031408165.1 of Acidobacteriota bacterium. GTDB lineage: Bacteria > Acidobacteriota > Vicinamibacteria > Vicinamibacterales > 2-12-FULL-66-21 > JAICSD01. The sequence continues at coordinate 2,137 of JANOJK010000915.1, forward strand.
ACGGGTCACGCGCCGGTCGCGTACCCGGACTTGGCGAGCGTGCCGCAGAACGGGACCCACACGTTCGCGGCGTCAGGGCCCGGGAGCCTGACCGACAACGACATCGACGCGGACAACGCGAGCTCGATGCTGCGCGTCGTCGCCGTGACACCGCCGGCCCACGGCGCCGCCGTTGTCAATGGTGACGGGTCGGTCACGTATACGCCGTCGGCCGACTACAACGGCCCGGACGGGTTCACCTACACCGTCAGCGACGGCATGCTGACCGGGAGCGCCGCGGTGACGCTGGACGTCCGGTTCGGCAACATCGCGCCGGTGGCCAACAACGACTTCTACACCGTCAACGAGGACACGTCGTTGACCGTCCAGGTGGCCGCGGGCATCCTGGCGAACGACACCGACGTCGAGCAGGATCCCCTGACGGCGATCCTGGTCACGCTGCCGGCGCGCGGCATGCTGACGCTGAGCGCGAACGGCGCGTTCATTTACACGCCGAACCTGAACTACGCGGGTCCCGACGTCTTCACGTATCGCGTGAACGACGGGACGGACAACGGGAACATCGCCACCGTCCAGATCCTGATGAACCAGGTGAACGACGCGCCGATCACCGAAGCGGACGGGTTCACCGCGGTGCTGAACACCGTGACGCTGAACCGGCCGCTCGACGTCCCGGCCCCAGGGGTGCTGCGCAATGACCACGACGTCGAGGTCGAAGACACGGCGCCGATGCACGTCGAGCTCGTGACCGGGCCGTCACGCGGCCAGCTGTCGCTCCGCACCGACGGGTCGTTCAGCTACACGCCGGACGCCGACTTCCTCGGGACCGACAGCTTCACCTATCGCGCGATCGATCATTTCAACGCCAACGGCAACGTGAATACGGTCACGCTCACCGTCGCGACCAAGGCCGTGTCCGAAGTCGTCCTCGGAGGGGCGACCGTCTCGACTGGCGCAGGCGTCAGCGCGGCCGATCCGCTGCAGAGCGCCGTCACGTCTCCGGCAAACGCCACCGTGGCGATCGCACAGGGCGTGATTTCGGCGTCGCAGCCGCCGAGCGGCTACACGTTCCTGAACCAGCAGGTGAACATCACGGTGACCAGCGCTGACGGCACCGAGGTGACCGCCCTCGCGTCGAACCCGATCAAGATGGTGTTCACGATCGACCGCTCGTTGATCCCCGCCGGACAGGACCACATGTCGTTCCAGATGTTCCGGAACGCCGTGCTGATTCCGAACTGTCTCGGGGCGACCACCATCCCCGCGGCGAATCTCGATCCCTGCGTGTCGGCACGCGAAGACCTGAACCCGGCGGTGAGGCTCACCATCCTCACGTCGCACGCCAGCCGCTGGAACATGGGGCTGTCGACCGAGTCGCTCGGAGACGCGCCCGTCGCGCACAACGACGGGGAGCACGCCGTGGACTTCGGAATGGCGCGCGTCGTCCCCGCGCCCGGTGTGCTCGGCAACGACTACGGCAAGAACACGCTGACGGCGATGCTGTCCGGGACGCCGGTGGGGGGCACGGTGAACCTGGCGCTGTCGGGCGGGTTCACGTTCACGCCGTCCCCGGGCCGCTGCGGGCCCGCCAGCTTCAAGTACACGGCGAACGACGGCGTTGTCGAGAGCCAGGACGGCACCGTCTCGCTCAGGATCGACTGCACGCCGCAGGCGGGTCAGGATGCGACCACCGTCCTCGAGGACAGCGGCGCCAGCGCCATCACGGTCCTGTCAAACGACACCGACCCGGATCCGGCGCAGACGCTGGCGGTGATCGGCGTGACGCAGGGGACCAGCGGCACCGTCGCGATCGCCGCGAACGGCATGGCCGTGTCCTACGCGCCGCGGCTCAACTTCTTCGGCACCGACAGCTTCACCTACACGGTGAGCGACGGCTACAACGGCACCGCGACGGCGACAGTGACGGTGACGGTGATCTCGGTGAACGACGCGCCGGCATTCACGAAGGGCGCCGACCAGGCGCTGTTCGAGGACACGGGCGCGCAATC
>JANOJK010000928.1:0-3385 GCA_031408165.1 Acidobacteriota bacterium
AAACCAACAGCCTCTATTCCCTCTGGACGGCACGAGCTCTGCTTTACCAGGGTTTCGTGGTCCTGAATTGTGACGTGCTCTTCCATCCCGCACTCCTGGATGACCTTCTGGCTACACACCAGGACGCCGCGTTGCTCATGGAGCCACGCAGGCCTGGCGATCCGCCGTACGGCGAGGAAGAGATGAAGGTCACGGTCCGATCGGGTCTCGTCGTCGACATGTCCAAGACGATGGATCCGGCCGAGGCCGACGGCGAGAATGTCGGGATCGTGAAGTTCGGACCCAAGAGCGCACCCCATCTCGTCTCAATCCTCGATCGGATCGTCGCCGGTGGCGGGCTCCGCGACTGGGCGCCCAGGGCATTCCGGGAATTCGCGCAGGACATGCCGCTGCACGCGATCGGCACTGGCGGACGCCCCTGGATCGAAATCGACTTCCCGGAGGATTACCGCCGCGCGATGCGGGACATCCTCCCCGCGATCGTCGGCGCGCAGGACGCGACCGCCACGGTCTCGGCGGACGCCCGCGAGGGGTTCTGATGCGGTCGCATCCGGTCCCGCACCCGTTTCCGCTTCGACCCGACCCGCACGGGAGCCCCGGCCCGCGCGTCGTGGCGCTCGGCGGCGGCACGGGGCTCCCCAACGCGCTCCGCGGGCTTCGTCCCGTGCTCTTCCCGGACGGCGCGAGAGACGCCACGCGGGATCGCCTCGTCGCGATCGTGGCCACCTCCGACGACGGCGGCAGCTCCGGACGGCTGCGCGCGGAGTTCAACATGATTCCGCCGGGCGACATCCGCAACTGCCTGGCGTCACTCTCCGGGAACGAGTCGCGGATCGCCGAACTGTTCCAGTACCGCTTCGGCGGCGGCGAAGGGCTGAACGGCCACCCGATCGGCAACCTCGTGCTCGCGGCGCTGGCGGACGTTACGCAGGATTTCGCGGAGGCGGTCGACATCGCCGCGCGGATGCTCGACATCTCCGGCATCGTGCTCCCGGCGACGTCCGAGATCGTCACGCTCGTGGGGGAGTTCGCCGACGGCCGCGTGTTGAGCGGCGAGACGGCGATCGCCCGCGCGGGCGGCCCGATCGCCAGGCTGTCGCTGCTCCCCGAGCGGCCTCGCTGCTCGTCAAGGGTGGGAGACGCGCTCCGGCGCGCGGACGTGATCGTAGCGGGGCCGGGCAGTCTGTATACGAGCATCCTGCCGCCGCTGCTGGTGCCCGACATCGCCGACGCGGTGGTGCAATCGGGCGCCGTGCGCATCCTCGTCGCGAACCTGATGACGGAGGCGGGCGAGACCGACGGCTTCGGCGTGCTCGAGCATTTGCTGACGATCGAGCGGCATGTCGGCCGTCAGCTGTTCGACTGCGTCATCTACAACACCGCGCCCGTGCCGGCGGGGCTGGCGGCGGCCTACGCGGAGCGCCGGTCGACGCCGATTGTCACGGGCACATTCGAACTGAGCGCGCTGGATCGCTTCGGGGTGCGCGCCATCGGCGTGCCGCTGGTGTCCGAGCACCCTGCCGGGAAGATCCGGCACCACCCGGAACGGCTTGCGACGGCGATCGCCGCGCTCGCCCGGGGCAAACTCGGGGCATGGCGCCCCCGCGCAGAGGTCGGAGGTCTTTAAGATGTACGAGCGGTTCTACCAGCTCCGGGAGCGTCCGTTCGCGCTCAGTCCGGATCCCGATTACCTCTACCCGAGCCGCGTCCACCAGGAGGCGCTCGATTACCTGCGCTACGGCGTCGAGAGCCAGGCCGGGTTCATCGTCATCACGGGAGAAATCGGCTCAGGTAAGACGACGCTGCTGCAGACGCTGCTGCGGAACCTGGACAACGAGACGACAGTCGGCCGCATCGTCAACACGATGCTCGAGCCGCGCGAGCTGATCGAGACGATCATGATCGACTTCGGCCTGGATCCGGCGGGCCGCAGCAAGCCGCTGCTCCTGCGGGACCTGTCGCAGTACCTGGTGGACCAGCGCCTCGCCGGACGGCTCGTGCTGCTCGTCATCGACGAGGCGCAGAACCTCGGCCTCGCGGCGCTGGAGGAGCTGCGGATGCTGTCGAATCTCGAGACCGAGAAGTCGAAGCTGCTGCAGATCATCATGGTGGGCCAGCCGGATCTGCGCGACAAGCTCGCGGCGCCCGCGCTGGAGCAGCTCCGGCAGCGGATTACCGTCAGCTACCACCTGCCGCCGCTCGACGCGGAGGAAACGGGCCGCTATATCAACCACCGGCTCCGCCGCGCCGCGCTCGGCCCGCCGCTCGAGTTTTCGCGCGCGACGACGAATCGGATCCACCTCCGGAGCCGCGGCGTGCCGCGCATCATCAACGTCATCTGCGACGCCGCGCTCGTGTTCGGCTATGCGGAAGAGCGCCGGGTGTTCGACGAGCCGCTGATCGCCGACGTCCTCGAGGAGCTCGAGACCACGGGGGTCCTGCCTGCGGTGAGCGACCCCGCGCAGAGGGCCCCGGCGAGTCCCGCCGCGCCGGGCCGCGCCGACGGACCCGTGGATCCGATGGCCGCCGGGGCTGGCGAGGCGCGCGAGCGCGCCGCGGCATGGCCGGCCGCCGCCACGTCCGGCTCGGTGGCCCTCGCGCCGCCGCCGGCGGTCGTCGACGCCATGGCGCGCGCCGCGGCGCTCGACCAGCGCGAACAGGCGATCCGGCAGCGCGAGATCGAGATTGGCGAGCAGCGGCGGGTGCTCGCCGAGGAATACCGGCTGCTGCGCGCGAACCGTACGGCCGCGCCCCCCGCGACGGCTCCGTTCACCGTCCCGCCGGGTGCCCGGGTCCACCCGGCATCCGCTGGCGCCGGAGCCGCACGGTTCGAGGCGGTGCGCGGCGAAGGCTTCTGGAGCCGTGTCAAACGCGTCATGCTCGGCGTCTCTACTTCATAGGAGTTTCGATGGCTGCGTCAGTGGAATTGCTTCGTGAAAAAATTCGATCCCGGACCGCCCGCACCGGCGTCGTGGGGCTGGGATATGTCGGACTGCCGCTCGCCGTGGAGCTCGCCAAGGCGGGGTTCCATGCGACCGGCATCGATCTCGACGCCAGGAAGGTCGACTCGATCAACGACGGCCGGTCCTACATCCCCGACGTCTCGACCGCCGACGTGCAGGCGCTGCACGCGAAAGGGCTGCTCGACGCCACGACGGACTTCGCCATCGTCAAGGAGCTCGACACCATCAACATCTGCGTGCCGACCCCGCTCCGCAAGACGAAGGACCCCGACATGTCCTATATCGTCTCGGCGGTGGAGGGAATCGCGAAGTACCTCCATTCCGGCATGCTGATCGTCCTCGAGTCGACGACCTATCCCGGGACGACGGATGAAGTCGTGCAGCCGATGCTGGAAGCGAAGGGTTTGAAAGCGGGTGTCGAT
>JANOJK010000942.1:0-4393 GCA_031408165.1 Acidobacteriota bacterium
ACGGCGTGCGCGGTGGACGCGGACGAGGCGGCGCTCACGAAAGCGGCGGCGGCGATCGAGCGCGACGGGGCGCTCGTGGAAGTCACGCGCGCCCCCTGGGGCATCTGGCCGTTCGGCGAGGGCAGCTTCGACGTCGCGCTCCTCCGTGACCTGCTCCCCTCGCTCGGCCCCAACGAACGCGCGCGCACCCTGTGGGAAGTGATCCGGGTCCTCCGCCCGGGTGGCCGCGCGCTCGTCATCGAACCGGCGCCGCGGGGAGGCTTCGGCGCGATGCTGAGCCGCCAGACGATGGACGTCGACTACCTCACGGCGGGCGGCCCGGTGAAGGCGCTCAAGGATGCCGGCTTCGCTGCCGTGCGTCTGCTTGCCGAAGTCGATGGCGTGTCGTATGTCGAAGGGATCAAGAAGGGTGGGTAAACGACGCACGGGGCCATACAACGATCACAAAGCCCCAACCAAGGTCGACCACAAACCCCACTGTCATGGTCCGGAGTGACCGCAGGTCATGACGACTTCGTGGTGAACCGTCGGCCGTCACGGTTCAGCGCGCGCAGGTGAGGTGACGCCCGCCGTCGATCGAGATGGTTTCCCCCGTTATCCACCCGGCCCGGTCCGACGCGAGAAACGCGATCAGTTCGGCGATCTCCGCCGGCTCCCCCGCCCTGCCGAGCGGGTGGGTCTCTTTCGACCGTTCGAGAAACGTGGCGTAGCTCTCGTCGTTGACGCCGCTTCGCCGATGGAGGTTGGTGACGACGACGCCGGGATTGACGGCGTTGACGCGCACGCCCCGGGCGGCGAGCTCGAGCGCCGCGCAGCGCGTGAGCTGATCGACCCCGGCCTTGCTGACACAGTACGCGAGCACGCCGGGAAAGGCGCGCAGTCCGGTGACGCTCGACACGTTCACGATCGAGCCTTTGGAGGCAACGAGATGCGGCGTGGCGGCACGCATCAGGCGGAACGGAGCGCGCAGGTTGATGTCGAACATTTCGTCCCACGCGCGGTCGGGCGTGCTGTCGACCGCGCCGGTCGCGATGATGCCGGCGGCGTTGACGAGGGTGGTCAGGCCGCCGAACTCGGCCAGGGCCTTCGCCACGATGGCGTCCGGCGCGCCCGGGGCGGTGAGGTCGGCCTCGAAGGGCACACAGCGGCCGCCCGCGCGCTCAACCTCCCGAGCTGCCTCAGCGAGTGCCGTCGTTTGACGACCGACAGCCAGCACAGCCGCGCCGTCGTGTCCAAAACGAGCCGCGGCCGCGCGGCCGATGCCACTCGTGGCGCCGGTAACCACGACGATTTGCATGGGTGCGTTGTAGCACAAGTTGAACAGTGTCTCTGGTTAGCGACAGTCGGCAACCGCCCGCGGCAACAGATCGGGCCGGGATCGGCCGAAAAGTCGATGGAACGGCCCTTGCGCCTGGGCTGCCGAAGTGTCGGCCGCGGAACCGGCCGCGAGGCACGCGGGACACGCGGAAACGGGCCGCGACCCGGCCACGGAACACGCGGACAACACACGGAACACCACGCGGAAACGCGCGAATCACGTTAGAAATGGCTGCCAGTCCCGACCTGCCCGACGTCTACTCCGCGCGCGAGATCGCGCGCGCGGCGGGTGTGCGTCCGGGAGACGTCCGCGACCTTGCCGCGGCGGGGCTGATTCAGCCGATCGGGGATGGCTTCTTCTCGCAGGCGGATGCGATCTTCGCGGTCCGTTCGCTCGCCCCCCGCTCGGCCGGGGACCACACCCTCTTCCGTCCCGCGGGCGGCATGCGCCGGGAGCCGGGGCTGCCGCTGGCGCTCGCCGGGACACTGCATGCCGCGATGCTCGCCGGGCTCGTGTTGACCACGCTCGGGATGGCCAGGCCCGCGGCCGTGACGCCTCGGCCCACGAACGAGGCACGGCTCCTGTTCCTCGTCGCGCCCGGGCCGGGCGGTGGTGGAGGCGGCGGCGGACGCCGCGAGCCCGCTCCCCCGCCACCGGCGGAACGCAAGGGTGCGGAGAAGATGCACAGTCCCATCCCCGTCAGGCGCCCTCCGCCCCGGGTCGAGCCGCCGCCCGTCGTACGGCGCGTCGAACCGCCGCCAGTCAAAGCGGAGCCGCTGCCGCCGGTCGTCGCCCCCGTCGTGACCGCAGCGGCCGACACCCGCGATCGCGTGGGCGTTCCCTGGGTCGCCAGGACGCCACCGGTAATGGAAGACAGCCACGGACCGGGGGCCGGCGCCGGAACCGGGACGGGACAAGGCACTGGGCTTGGCGAAGGGGAAGGGGCCGGCATCGGGCCGGGCTCGGGCGGCGGCACGGGTGGCGGACCGTATAGGCCCGGCAGCGGCATCACCGCCCCATCCATCCTGCGCGAAGTGAAACCGGACTACACGGAGGAAGGGCGTCGCCGCAATCTGGAGGGAGACGTCGTCCTCGAAATCGTTGTGCGGAGCGACGGCGCCGTGGGCCACGTCAAGCTGCTGCAGGGCCTCGGCGGCGGGCTCGATCAGCGCGCGATCGACGCGGTGCGCCAGTGGCGGTTTTCCCCCGCCAGGCGGTACGGCACGCCGGTGGACGTGATCGTCGAAGTCGCGATGGAGTTCAAGCTACGCTAGCTGGAAGCTGGAAGCTGGAAGCTGTTTATGGATACCACGCTCGTCACGGTGACTCTCCTCTCGATGGGCATGGCGGCCGCGCTCAGCGTGATCGTCTGGCGGATGCTGCGCGACGAACGGCAGCGGAGCGAAGCGCGGGTCCTGGCGCTCACACAGCGCGCCGCGCCTTCGCCGTCGCGCGATCCGCGACCGGTCACCAGAACGCCGGGGCATGCGGCCCGGGAGGACCGAAGCGGGACTCTGGAGGAGGGCCGCGAAAGCCGGGACCGGCCGCTCCGCGCCACAGCTGCAGCCGTCGCGCCGCTGTTCGCGGAGCGCGCGGCGGAATCGCCGTGGGGAAACCGCTTCGCGGTGATGGCCGGGCTCGCGCTCGTCCTGGCGAGCGGCATCCTGCTGGCGCTGACGGCGGGTGACCGGACCGGCGCGCGCCCGGCAGCCCTGGTGGCCGCGGCCAGGCCGGGACCGGCGGCCGCGCCGACCGCCGGACTCGAACTGCTCTCGCTGCGCGACTCGCGCGAACCGGGATCGCTGCGGATCACGGGGCTCGTGCAGAATCCGCGTGGCGGCGCCGCGCTCACCCGCGTGACCGTGACGGCATACGCATTCGACGACACCGGCTCGTTCCTGGCGAGCGGGCGCGCGTCCATCGACGTGGCCACGCTTGCGCCGGGCGACCAATCCCCCTTCGTCGTGTCGGTGCCGGTCACCGGGACCGTCGCCCGCTACCGCATCGGGTTCCGCGGAGAAGACGGGCGCGTCATCGCCCACATCGACAAGCGGCAGCCGGCACCCGTCGCGGCCAACTGGTAATCCCATGATCAAGCGCCTCTCCTCCGCCCTCGTCGCCCTGCTGATCGCCGCCGGCGTCCTGCCGTCCGCGCAGACGCCCGCCGGCCAGGCGCCATCCGATCCGCAGTCGTTCAAGTTCCGCACGGGCGTCGAGCTGATCAACGTGCACGCGACCGTGAGCGATCAGTCGGGCCGGTTCGTGTCCGGGCTCACGAAGGACGACTTCCGCGTCTACGACGAGGAACAGTTGCAGGCGGTGACGCATTTCAACGCCGAGCGCGTGCCCGTCAGCCTCGGGATCGTGCTCGACACGAGCGGCAGCATGGACGGCGAGAAGATGGTGGCCGCCCGCCAGACGCTCGACCGCTTCCTCTTCCAGTTGATGCACCCCGACGACGAAGTCTTCCTCTACCGGTTCGACAGCACCGTGGAGCTCGTCGAGGGCTGGACGCGCGACAAACGGCGCATCAGCGAATCGCTGAACCGGCTCCAGCCGCGCGGCAGCACGTCCTTGTACGACGCGGTCATCGACGCGGTGCGCCTCGCGCAGCAGGGCCACAACCGCAAGAAGGCGGTCGTCATCTTGTCGGACGGAAACGACACCAGCAGCCGCACGGACGTCTTCGCCGTGAAACAGTTGATCCGCGAGACCGAAGTGCTCGTGTATGCGGTCGGGATCGATGCGCCGGCGTCGAACCAGTACGTCAGCAACCAGTGGCCGCAGCGCGGCGGCAGAGGCCAGCCGCCGCGACCGTTCCCATTCCCGATGCCGGGCGGGCGCCGACCGCCCGCCGGCCCGCCCCCCCACGTGCCGCAGCCGCCGCCAGGCCCGCCGATCTCCGGCGGCAACTCGCGGTGGAGAGGCGGCGGTCAGAGCGACGATCGCGTCAACGTCGCGGCGCTCCGCGACATCACCGACGACAGCGGGGGGCGGACCGAGATCGTCCGCTCGACGCGCGACCTCGATCCCGCCGTCGCCGGGATCGCCGACGAACTGAGCAAGCAGTACTAC
>JANOJK010000984.1:0-2113 GCA_031408165.1 Acidobacteriota bacterium
CTAGGCTCTGCGGAGCTCGTCGAGTTGGATTTGCAGCAACCGGCCGCGCTGTCGCGACCTGATCAACACAAAGGCGAAGATCGCCAAGACACTGGCGGCGAGCGGCAGCGCCACGCGCAGTCCTGGTCCGCCGGTCGCCCACATGCCCGCGAATAGCGCGAGCTCGCCGATCCCGGCCGGCAGCAGGAACCACAGCCATGCGCGGGCCGCGAACGCGCGTTCCCGTTCGAGCGAGGCGCGCAGAAACGCCAGCGACGTCATCAGGCCGGCTTCGCCAGGCGCCGTGATCGGCGCGCTGCGCGTCAACGCTTCGATCTGTGCCAGCGACACCGCCAGAAAGAACACCGCGACAAACGGCCGCGTCTCGGGCCTGAGCCACGCCAACACGGCGCAGATCGCGACGTTGTTCACAATCGACAGCCGGAACACCAAGCTGCGCCGCCGCGCGGCGGCCTCGATCGTTACTGCCCGGCGCCGGACGCTGGCGACCGCCACGTCCTGTGGCTCCTCCTGCTGTCGTTGCCAGAGCGCCTTCACGTCGCCCGGATTCTCACCTGCCATCGGATGCTCCCTCGAGAAAACGCGCGGCCAGAACTTTCTTGATCCTATGGACCTTGGTGGCGACGTTGACGGCCGACAGGCCGGTCACCTCTGCGATCTCCAGTGCGTCCAGGTCTTCGAGGTAGAGCAGCATGACCTGCCGATCCAGCGGTTTCAGCTCGTGAATAATCGCCAGCAGGCGCGCCGCGGCCCGTGCTCGATCGAACTGATCCTCGCGATCGCCGGACTCCGCCCGTAACTCCAGCTCGTCGACGCCGACCAGCGTCGGCATCCGGGTGCGCCGGCGAATCACTTTCGAGATGGCGAGGTTGTGGGCCACGCGGTAGGTCCACGTCCGCAGCGAGCACCGGGCGTCGAATCGATCAAGGCTCTGCCACAGCGCCAAGTGGATGTCCTGAAGCAGATCGCGCCGCCGTTCGCCGTCCACCTCGTAACCGCGGGCCAGCCGTCCCAGCGCGGATCCGTAAGCGGCGACCGCATCCGCGTACAGATCGTCCTGCTTAGACAGCGTTTGGCCCTTTGAATGGGTGATGCATGGAGAGGATAGTCGCCGGAGCCGGGGTTCTCTTACATCGAGGAGGCGGCTGATGGCGATCAGCGACGAGCAGCCCCAGAGCCGGCGGAATTGCGATCAACGCGGCGGCGTCGACCCACCTCACCCGCCCGTCGCGACGACATGAGGTCCAAGACGACCCGCCGTGGCAGGATCCAGGCGGGGGTCACGCCTTTGATTGCCAGGCAGTCGGTTGAACGATCCGGCTGCCGCCATCCGGCAAGCGTTCCGTGCCCCCATCGCCTGGACGCCGGCGGTCGGCTCACGGCTTCGTCCAGCCCTTGGCCTCGAGGCCCTTGCGTCAGCGCTCCTGGGCAGGCGAGCATTTCGTCGTCCGTCTTGCAGACCTGGGACTCGACGAGCTGCGTCTTCACCTCGATCGAGGCGCAGCTCGTGGCCGAACACGTGCGCCCCACATCCGGCAGACCGCGCGCGGCTGAAGATCTGCAGCTTTTCAGGATGGCTGTTCGATGCGTAGAGACCGAAAAGACTCCCGAAGCCGAGCTCTTCGTAAACCCGAACCGCCGCCATCCATTCGAAGAAATAGTCGCGGATGTTCAACCCGTTGGAGGTGACCCCGGTCTACGACTCGATCTTGATCAGCTCCACGTCGAACACCAGCATGCCCTTGGGAGCGCCGTGCGCGCCGGCGTACGCCAGCTTTTCCGGAATCCACAAACGGCGGGTTTCCCCTTCGACCATGGCCTGCACGCCTTCGGTCCATCCGGGGATCACCTGGTTCAGCCCGAACGAGATCGGCTCGTTCCGCGCGACCGAGCTGTCGAACATCCTCCCGTCGGTGGTCCAGCCGCTGTAGTGAACGCGGACGCGGGAGGTGGGTCCCGGGTGGCGCGTCCCGGTCCCAGGCTTCAGAACCTTGCTTGCGAGGCCACTCGCAGTGCTCGTGGCATCGGCGGGCGGAGCGGCGACGTCGGCGGGTGCGGGGATCATGGGGTCCGATTGTAGCGCCACGGATACTGGAAGTGGTTTCAAAACCGG
>JANOJK010001039.1:0-1947 GCA_031408165.1 Acidobacteriota bacterium
GGAGCGGCTTTCGCGGTCAACCGGTTGACGAGCGCGGACGCGACGGCCGGATCCTGGCTCGCATAAATCGCCGCGCGCCGCAGCGTCTCCATCCGGACGATCACGGGGGCGCCGGGCTGCAGGAGCGCCTCGGTGTCGGCCGTCAGTGCGGTGAGCGGGTAATCGGCGCGGCTGTGGAACCAGCCGTTCGTCCCGTCCCACGGGAGCGACTTCGCGGTGCCGATGTCGAAGGGGTGGCAGAGGAGCGGCGGCCCGGCCAGGGCCGGAGTGGCGGCGGCAAGCACGAGCGCAGCCGCGGTGAGCAGGTGACGTGGATGAGTCATGGAACCTCTCTTTCGGCAGGAGGACGCTGGCCGCGGGGAGGACGTTAACAGGGCCGCCGGTCCCGTCGATCGTCAAGTACGCTGGACGGCGACTCATGCGGAAGGACGTGCCCGACTGGACGAAGCGGTTCGACGCCTTCGTCGCACGAAAGACGCAGGCGGCCGCTGCGGCGAGGATCCCCGGCTACCTCCGGATGGGAGCCGATGGAGACACCTCCGTCCTCGAGACCGTCGGTAACGACTGGACGAGGCGGCTGTTCGACGGACCGTTCTTCGAGTCGAAAGTCCCCGCTGCAGGGCTCCCGGCGCTGAACACGGTCTTCGTGCAATCCGCCGACGGCAATACGGGGGCGCGCACGCCGTCCGATCTTGGCGGCGGCGACACCGACATGTACCTGATTTACGAGGGGCTCTCGCGGGTGCGCGCCGACGCCGTCCTGGCGGGGGCGGCCACGATCCGCGGCAGCCAGATGATCCTGGGCGTATGGCATCCCGAGCTCGTGCGCCTCCGCGAGAGCCTCGGGCTCCCGCGCCATCCGGCGCAGATCGTCGCGACGCGCACCGGACGGCTGGGGATCGAGTCCGATCTGATGTTCAACGTACCCGGCGTTCCGGTGTTCATCCTGTCGACGGCCGTCGGCGCCCGGGCGCTGAAGCCGCATGTCGATGGACGTCCATGGATCACGATCGTCACGGCCGCGGGGGCATCGCACCTGACCGGCAGCCTGCAAGCGCTGCGCGCCCGCCACGGCATTCGTCGAATCTCCTGCATCGGCGGACGCGCGCTCGCGACGGAGTTGCTCGGCGCGGGCGTCGTGCAGGACATCTACCTCACCACCTCACCGAGACGCGGCGGCGAGCCCGGCACGCCGTTCTACATGGGGACCAAGCCGCTCGACACGGTGTGCGTCGTGACGAAGGCGGGCCGCCACGAGGAAGCCGGGGTCGTCTTCCAACACCTGCGCACAACCGCCGACCGCTAACTGCCGGCCTGGCGGAGCCGTCCGACCGGGACGACATGAACGTTCGCGACACCGGCGCATTCCCAGGTGAAGGCGATGCGGCGGCCGTCGCGCGACCATACCGGGTTAGATGGATGCGTGATGTCGATCAGCTGCTCGATGGTCAGCGGCGAGCGCGCGGGGGGCTACGCGGGGGGCGGCGCGGCCGTCATGGCGGTGAACGCGGCGGCGTAGTAACATCCGCGGACATGAGCTCAGAATCGGAACGACGCGACCTCGCGGACCGCCGGCGGACGCCCCGTGGAGGCCGACGCCCCAGCGACCCGATGGGGTATTCCCCTCTCATCATGGTCGCCGACGACGACGCCAACAGCGGCGCGCGGTGCGTGGCGATCCTGGCCAGGCTCAGGTTCGCCGTCGCGCCGGCTCACTCCGTCGAGGAAGCCGTCAAGGTCATGGAGTCGCTGCGCCCCGACTTGATCGTCGCCCGGCTGAAGGACGAGCCGACGCTCCGTGCGCGCATGTCGGACAACCCGTCGATTGGCGACATCCCGATGCTCACGCTGACCGCCGAGAACGACGAGCCGCATTTGCTGATCGAGGCGATTCGCCAGGCGCTGCACGTCTGAGTCGTCCGGGCGACCCGGCCCGTCTCGTGCTCG
>JANOJK010001044.1:0-7670 GCA_031408165.1 Acidobacteriota bacterium
GCGGTTCGCAGGTAGTCCTCGATCCTCTTCACCTCGCCGGGATGGGCGGCGGCGACGTTGCGCTGCTCGCCGGGGTCATCCGACAAGTCATACACTTCGAGCGCGGCGTCCTTCGCCGACCTGACGGCCTTCCATCGGCCCATGCGCACCGCCTGCTGAAAACCGCGTTCGTGGAACTCCCAGTACAGGAACTCGTGCGCGCGGTCGCTCTCGCCGCGCAGCGCGCGTGACATCGAGAGGCCGTCGAGGCCTGCCGGCGCTCTGGCGCTCGCGACCTCGGCGAGCGTGGGGAAGAGATCCCAGTGCGCCCAGGGATGCGCGCTCACGCGGCCGGGGGGGATGGTGCCGGGCCAGCTCGCGATCATCGGGACGCGGATGCCGCCTTCATAGAGGTCGCGCTTGATCCCGCGCAGCCCGCCGGAGCTCTTGAAGAACGCCGGCTCGGCGCCCCCCTCCTGGTGGGGCCCGTTGTCGCTGATGAACATCACGAGTGTCCGGCGATCGAGCCCGCGGGCGCGGAGCAGGTCCACCAGCGTCCCGATGTCGCGATCCATGCGGACGATCATCGCAGCGAAGGCCGCTTTCGGCGTCGGCTGCGATCGGTAGCCCAGCGACGGGCCATCCGGCCCCGTGACTCTCGCGTCGGCGTTCGCGTTCACGTGCGGCTTCTCGGGAAACCGGCCGCGCATCGCGGCCAGGGAATCCTCGGGCACCCGCAGCTCGGCGTGCGGCACGGTGTAGTTGAGGTACAGAAAGAACGGGCGGGGATCGGCGCGTTCGACGAATGCCGCCGCCTCGCGCGTGAAGAGGTCGTTCGCGTAGTCGCGCTCCACGTCGGTCGCGACCGGCTCGCCGTTCCTGTACAGGTGATCGGTGAACTGCCGATGCGCATGGCGGTGATCGAGGAATCCGAACGAATAGTCGAACCCCTTCCTGTCAGGCTGTCCCGTCGTCCCCGGCCGTCCGAGGCCCCACTTGCCGATGACGGCGGTGCGATACCCGGCGTCGCGAAGCGCCATGGCGACGGTCGTGTCCTCGTCGCGGAGCGGGATCTCGCCGTTGCCGCGGATCCACGCGTGCCCGGTATGAAGGCCGGTCATCAGCGCGGCGCGCGACGGCGCGCACACGGTGCTCCCCGCGTAGTACTCGGTGAACCGGATGCCCTCGGCCGCCAGGCGGTCGAGCGCGGGCGTCCGGAACTGGGCCTGCCCGTACGCGCTCAGGTCGCCGTATCCGAGATCGTCAGCCTGGATGATGAGGATGTTCGGGCGGGGACTCGGCGGCGCCGGCTGCCACTCCGTCGCGAGGGAAGCGACGAAGAATGAAGCGGCGCCGAGCAGGACGAAGACACGCGTCATGTTGCGCACTATAGTCCGCGTCAGCAGGCCATGAACAGGCGCGAGTTTCTGTCGGCGGCCGGATCGTCCGGCGCCGCGGCGCGGGCCGTTCGGCGGGCTGGCGCCTCCTGTCCAGCCGGCGCAGTGAAGCGTCGCCTCAAACCGACCAATCAAACCCGAGAGTCTGTGTTCCGAATCTTCACCAGGCGGGTCAGCCGTTTCCGCTCGACCACGCGCCGTAGCGGTGCCTTCCCCTTCTGCCTTCTGCCTTCTGCCTTCTGCCTTCTGCCTTTGACGTACACTAGCGGGATGGCTGTTCGCCGCGGTATCTGGGTTGTCATCGTTCTCCTCGTGCTGGCCATGTCCATTTCGGCCATCGGCATGATCCTGGTCTTCAGCGCGGTGGGACGCGAGCCGCAGGTCTCCACCAACTCGACGCTCGTGCTTCGGATCGGCGGGAATCTGAACGAGATGGATCCGGGTGGCGTGTTCGGGCCCTTCCTCGAAGGGGCGCCCACCGTCCGCGGGATCGTCGAGATGATCCGCAAGGCGAAGACCGACAAGCGGATCACGAGCATCATCGTGAAGCCGGCGGGCTCGGCGGCCCTCTGGGCCAAGGTGCAGGAGGTCCGCGACGCGCTCACCGACTTCCGCCGCTCGGGCAAGCCCGTCATCGCGTACCTCGAGTACGGCGGCGAGCAGGAGTTCTACCTGGCCACGGCATGCGACAAGGTGTTCCTGATGCCGACCGCCAGCCTGGACCTGACCGGCATGGCGAGCTACGAACTGTTCCTGCGTGGCACGCTCGACAAGATCGGCGCGTATCCCGATGCCCTCCACATCGGCGAGTACAAGACGGCGTCGAACACGCTGACCGAGCACACCTTCACGCCCGCCCACCGCGAGATGGCGGAATCGCTGAACAACGACATGTACGAGCAGCTCGTGCGCGGGATCGCCGATGGCCGGAAGAAGAGCGAAGCGGACGTGAAGGCGCTCATCGATCACGGACCGTTTCTGCCGGAGGACGCGCTGCGCGCCGGGCTGATCGACGACCTCGCCTACGAGGACGAGCTCGACGACAAGGTCAAGCTCGCGGCGGGGAAGGTCCGCTACGTCGACATGAACGAGTACCGGCAGGTGAGCGCCGGCAGCCTCGGCCTGAACCGCGGCCCCAGGATCGCGGTGATCTATGCGACCGGCATCATCGCGTCCGGCCGGAGCACGTACGACACGACCGGCGGCCAGATCGCGGGATCCGAGACGCTCATCGAATACCTGCGGAAGGCCCGGGGGGACACCTCGGTGAAGGCGATCGTCCTTCGCGTCGACAGCCCCGGCGGTTCGGCGATCGCCTCGGACGTAATCTGGCGCGAGGTGATGCTGACGAAGAACCAGAAGCCGCTCGTCGCGTCGATGTCCGACGTCGCCGCGTCGGGGGGGTACTACATCTCCATGCCCGCCCACGCGATCGTGGCGGAGCCGGCGACGCTCACCGGATCGATCGGGGTCGTCCTGACGAAGTTCGTGATCGACGGCACGCTCAAGAAGCTCGGCATGAACGTGGAGGGCGTGTCGCAGGGGAAGTACGCCAACATGTATTCGCCGGTGCGGCCGTTCTCGCCCGACGAGCGCGCGCGCATGGCGGAGAACATGCAGGCGACCTACGATACGTTCGTCGAGAAGGCGGCACAGGGACGCAACACGACCCCCGAGCGCATCGACGCGATCGGGCAGGGGCGCGTGTGGACCGGAAGGCAGGCGAAGGAAATCGGCCTCGTCGACGAGCTCGGCGGCCTGGATCGCGCCGTGGCGCTCGCCAAGCAGCGGGCGAAGATCGCGCAGGACACCGAAGTCGAGCTCGTGATCTACCCGCCGAAGAAGTCGTTCTACGATTTCCTCAGCGATCCGCTGGGCAATTCCCGACAGGCCTCGACGCTCGCGTCGCTGCTCGGGTTCGGCAACCCGAAGATCTTTCAGGCGATCGCCGCGCCGCTCCAGGTCTTCCGCCGCGGAGAGCCGCTCGCGCTCATGCCGAACGTGTTCGTCCGATGAAGCTGACAGCTCGCCGCTGACAGCCAGCTCTCCGCTTCCGCGCTCCGCGTCTCAGCTGGAAGCTGGAAGCTGGAAGCTATCTTTGCACCCTCCCCGACGCGTCCCCCTTCGCCAGCGCGTCCACTTCGGCGACCGAGACCCGGTTGAAATCGCCGGGTATCGTCTGCTTCAGCGCGCTCGCGGCCACCGCGAAGCGGAGCGTGTCGGCGTGCGGGCGGCCGGTGACCAGGCCGAAGATGAGTCCCGCGGCGAAGCTGTCTCCCCCTCCGATGCGATCCACCAGCCGCACCGAGTACCGCTGGCTCTGGTGCAGCGTTTGCGCGGCGCCGTCCCACAGGACGGCGCTCCAGCCGTTGTCGCTCGCCGACAGGCTTTCGCGCAGCGTGATGGCCACGAGTGACGGGCCCAGGGTGCGTGTCACCGATTCGGCCGCGTCGCGATAGGCGGCGACGTCCAGCGCGCCGGTGGTCACGTCCGCCCCCTGGACGTGGACGCCGAGGACGGCCTGGAGGTCCTCCTCGTTCGCAATCACCACGTCGACCTCGCGCATCAGCGGGCGCATCACGGCCTGCGCTTGCGCCTCGGTCCACAGCTTCTTGCGGAAGTTCAGGTCCACGCTGACGCGCGCGCCTGCGCGCCGCGCCGCCGCCACCGCCGCCTGCGTCGCCGCCGCCGCGCGCTCCCCGAGTGCCGGGGTGATGCCGCTCACGTGGAACCAGGCGGCCCCCTGCATCACCTGGTCCCAGTGGACCCCGTCGGCCGGCATCTCGCTGATCGCCGAATGCGCGCGGTCGTAGACGACCGTGGACGCGCGCTGGCTGGCCCCCGTCTCGGCGAAATAGATCCCCACGCGGCTGCCGCCGCGCGAGACGTGATCGGTGCGGACCCCTTCGGCGCGGAGCGCCCGCAGCGCCGACTCGCCGACCGCGTTCGAGGGCAGCCGCGTCACGTAGTGGCTCTCGAGCCCGAACTGCGCGAGGCTCACCGCGACGTTCGCTTCGCCGCCGCCGAACGTGGCCGACAGCACGGGCGACTGAAACAGCCGCTCGAATCCGGGCGGACTGAGCCGGAGCATGATTTCGCCGAACGACACGACGCGGGCGGGCCTGGGCGGCATGATCACCTTGCGGAGGCGACGCTCGCGACGATGCGGCGCGCGTTGTTCACGAGGACGTCGAGCCGTCCCTCTTCGATCGCCGTCGCGTCGAGCAGCGCCGACCCGACACCGACCGCGATTGCCCCGGCGCGGATCCAGTCGCCGGCGTTGTCGAGCGTGACGCCGCCGGTCGGCATCAGGCGCAGCTGCGGCAGCGGCGCGCGGAGATCCTTGATGTAGCCCGGTCCGAGCGCGGTCGCCGGAAACACTTTCACGATGTCGGCGCCGTGCTCGTGCGCGTCCAGGATTTCGCTGGGCGAGAAGCACCCCGGTGCGACCGCGACGTCGCGCGCGTGGCACGCGTCGATGACCTCCCGGCGGAACACCGGTCCGACGACGAACCGAGCGCCCGCGTCGATGACGGCGCCGGCCGTCCGCGCGTCGGTGACGGTGCCGGCGCCGAGGAGGATGGTGGAGGGCAGCGAGGAGGACAGCGTCGCGATGAGCGCGACGGCATCCGGGACGGTCATGGTGACTTCGATCGCGCGAACGCCTCCTTCAGCGAGAGCGTCGACGACCGCGCGCAGCCTGCCGGCGTCGCGCATCCGGATGACGGCGACGACGCCCAGTTGCTGGATGGTTCGAACCGTGGACTCGCGCCCCCCCTGCCCCATGCCTCTGCCCCCTGACCGGCTCCTGCCGCAGCCCCCGGCCCTTCGGCCTTCGTCAGGCCTTGTGGATCCAGGTGTGCGCGGGATCTTCGTGCAGGGCGAGCTTGCGCTCCGCGCCTGCCATCCCCCAGAGGTAATACAGCTTGTAGCCAGGCGGCGCGGACACGGGGTGATACCCGTAGGGCAGCAGCACGGCATCCCCGTCCTTGACGGTGTGAGTCGTGGACTCGCCGTCGGCCGTATACAGCAACTGCTGCCCGAAGCCCTGCGGCGGCGAGATGCGGTAGTAGTACACCTCTTCGAGCACCGGCTCGCCGTCGCGTCCGTCGTGCTTGTGCGGCGGATAGCTGCTCCAGTTGCCCGGAGGATTGATCGTCTCGCCGACCATCAGCCGCTTGACGGTGGCGTCGTTGACGAAGACGTTGTGTACTTCACGCGCGTAGTTGCCCTTCCCGCGCGCGTTCACGTCGACGCCCTCGGGGCGCACGGCCGTGGCCTGTCCGCCTGGAGGCGCCGGCGTGGAAAACAGGATCGCTTCGAGCGGCGTTTCCGCCGTGACGGTCAGCACCACGCCCGGCGGCAGGTAGATTGCGCTCGCGCGCTCCTCGAACACATTCGTCCGGCTGAGGTGCCAGGAATCGTCGGTTGTGGCGAAGGTGCCGCGCCCTTCCTGGAGCACGAGCACCGTTTCTTCGGCGGCGATCTGGTACTTGTGCGTACCCCCGGCGGACAGCCGGAGCCGTGAGCTGGTCAGCTCGCGCGCGCCGCCGTCGCCACGTCGCTGCAGTTGCTGGAGGCCGTCGATGCGGCGGATTCGATACAGGGTTTCATTCAGCATGGTCGGCCGGTCAGCTTATCATGGCGAATGCCCCTTGATCGCTAATCGCTGATCGCTCATCCCGGATCCTCAATCGCGGATCCGGAATCCGCCATCCCGCATCCAGGATCCCCAATCGCGCATCCGGAATCCGCCATCCCGAATCGGCTGCGGATGCAGGATGCGGATGCAGGAGGAGGATGCGGGATTGAGGATGCGGGATTGAGGATGCAGGATTCAGGACTGAGGATTCAGGATGAGCGATCAGCGATCAGCGATTCAAATGCTTCGTATTCCGTGAGCATGGCTGCGTAGGTCGCGACCGCGGCAGGGTCCGGTTGGACCCGCAGGTCAGGCGCGATGAAACCCGCGACCACCTCTTCCCATTCTACCGGCCGGCCGTCGGCGCGGCGATCCGCATGGTACGCGCGCAGGGCGGCGCCGAGCGAGGCAGCGTTGCGGGGCGCCGCCCGGACGACCTCTGCGTCGAACACGTCCGCGATCACCTGGAGAATGCCGGGGTTCGCCGCCGCGCCGCCGGTTGCGCGCATCGTCCGCGGCCGCGGCGCGATCCATCGCGAGTGCAGCCGCATTGCCATCGCCTGCGCTTCGACGATCGCGCGCACCATGCGCGGGCCGTCGGCCTCGTCAAGGTCGTGGCGCCGGACTCGCGGGTGGGCGACAGGCGGCGTGATCTCCGGCACGAACCACGGCGTCATCATCGCGCCGCCGTTTCCGGCCGGCGTATTCCGCAACGCCGCCGAGAACCCGTCCCAGTCCAGTCCGTGCATGTCGCGCACGCGCTCCCGCGCCAGCGAGCCGTTGGCGAAGCAGGTAAGCGCCATGTAGCCGCCGGCCGGCGAGCCGAAGACGTGCCCCGCGCCGGCCGGATCGTGCGCCGGCTGCGCCATCGGGCCGAAGACGGTGTCGCTCGTGCCGAGCGAGACGCCGAGCACGCCGGGGGTGACGAGGCCCAGGCCGACGAGCGACGACGGGTTGTCGCCGGACCAGGGGATCACGCGCGCCGGGCCGAAGCCGTACACCCGCTGCCAGTACGGCGCGATCTCCCCCGTGATGGTCCAGGCGTCATCGATGGCGGGAAGCCGCCGCGCCAGGTCGGGTGCAGTCGCCTCCAGGGCCGCGGGTGACCATCGGCGGGCCACTAAATCCATCAGGTTCATGCCTGACGCGTCCCCAGGCTCGAGCGGCGCATGACGCCCGGCGAGCAGCGACGCCATGAACGAGCTCACGAGGTGAATCCGATCGGTCGCCGCGTAGGCCGCCGGATCGGCGTACGCGAACTTCCGGATCTGCGCAGCCGTGAACCGCTCGTACGCCCGTGATCCGGTCAGCCGGGCGAGCGCGGCGTCTCCGCCCATCGCCTGTGTCAGGCTCGCGCACTCCGCGGTGGTGCTGCAGTCCATCCAGACGGGAGAGACCGGCCTCGAGAAGATCCCCTCGATCTGTTCGGCCAGGGAGCGGCCCGGCGCCAGTTCGTCCAACATCCGGGTCGCGTCCCTCGTCAGGTAGACGCTGCCGTGCTGCTGAGCTGACCCCGTGACCGCGCGGATTCGCGACAGGTCGAGTCCGCTCGCCGCCAGGATGCCCGCCATACGATCGAGTGCGGCCGCCCACATGCGCGGCGGGGCCGTCACCGTCTGCCCGTCGGCGGAGACGACCACCCCGTGGGCGGT
>JANOJK010001066.1:0-1667 GCA_031408165.1 Acidobacteriota bacterium
CCAGATCGACGGCGGCGACAACAACGACGACACGGTCGGCGGCCTGCTGCAGCTCTTCCCGCTCGAGGCGATCCAGGAATTCAACATGATCACCCAGCGCTACAAGGCCGAATACGGCCGCAGCAACGGCGGGGTGATGAACATCGTCACCAAGAGCGGCACGAACAACTGGCAGGGCAGCTTCTTCGAGCTCGCACGCGACACGAAGATGAACGCGAAGACCGAGACCGAGAAGCTTGCGGACATCGACAAGCAGAAGTACCGCCGCCACCAGTTCGGCGGCAGCTTCGGCGGACCGATCGCCACGGACAAGGCGCACTTCTTCGGCGCGGTGGAGCGGACGCAGCAGGACACGTTCCAGGCGGTGGACCTCAAGGGGCTGTTCCCGGGCAGCGGCGTGTTCGCAACGCCGTACCGTGAGGACCTCATCACGGTGAAGCAGACGACCAACGTCAACGCGGCGCAGTACCTCGCGCTGCGGTACGGTTTCAACCGGAACAACCAGCCCTACGGCGTGTCGCCCAATTCCCCGCCGAACGCGTGGGGCGAGAGCACGAACAAGTTCCACTCGTTCAACATCAATCACAACTGGGTGCTGGGCGGCGCGAAGCTCAACGAGTTCATCTTCCAGTACGCCGACTTCGACAACGCGATCACGGCCAACAGCCTCGACCCCGCGGAGAGCTTCCCGAACAACGTGTCGGTCGGCCAGAACATCAACACGCCGCAGGCCACGCAGCAGAAGAAGTGGCAGTTCCGCAACGACTTCTCGTGGCACATGTCGGGCATGGGGCTCGGCCACGATCTCAAGGCGGGCGTCAACTTCATCAACGAGCCGCGCCTGTTCCTGACGTTCAACACCGGCACCGGCGGCTACTCGTACACGCACCTGGACAACAACATCAACGGCCCGATTTCGTCGGTCAGCCTGAACGGCGGCTCGGCCGAGGCGAACACGCCGATGAAGCAGTACGCGGGGTACATCCAGGACGACTGGCGCGTGAACGACAAACTGACCTTCAACCTCGGGTTCCGCTACGACCTGGTCACCGGGATGGCGATCGATCAGGCGAAGAATCCGAACTTCGTCATCCTGCAGAATGCCGGCAAGGCGGGCGCGCTGGCGAATATCGCGGGCTTCGAGGACTTCGGCAAGACTCCTGAAGAGGACCGGAACAACTTCCAGCCGCGCGCCGGGTTCGCGTACGACCTGAACGGTGATGGAAAGAACGTGATCCGCGGCGGATGGGGCCGGTACTACGATTTCGGCTACACCAATGCGAACATCCTGTTCGCCGCCGTCAACGCGACGGGCCTCGGCGCCGGCACCATCTTCGCCGTCAACAACTCGAACGGCATCAAGAACCCGGACGGCAGCTTCTTCAAGGTGAGCGATCCCATCAGCAACATCCAGGGGCTCAACGAGGCCGGCGGCGCGCTGCCGCTGAACTCGCACATCGCCTCCCCGCGCATCAAGCAGCCGTACTCGGATCAGGTGTCGCTGGGCTTCTCGCGTCAGCTCGACCCGGCGACCGCCATCGACGTGGACTACATCCACTCAGACGGGCGCGATCTGGGCTGGCGTCCGGCGCTGAACCAGCGCGACGGCAATCCCGCCGGACCGCGGCACTACTCCACGCTCCTCGCGGCGTACGGCACCTTCAATC
>JANOJK010001073.1:0-2013 GCA_031408165.1 Acidobacteriota bacterium
GGCGGAAGCGACGGGACCGCCGCCGGAAGCTACGGGATCGGTGGCCGAAGCCGCGAAGACGTTCGAGAGAAATCCGGTGGCCTCCGCCTTCAGGCGGAAGAGAGACGAGTCGTCAGCCCCCGGACGGCATTCTGGATCACCGACATCCTCAGCGACCCGGAGGCGCGGGCGTTCACGTTCGGCCGCGGCAACAATCTCGAGTTCCCGTTCCCGGTCGCCGCCAAGACCGGCACGTCGCAGGCGTACCACGACAACTGGACGATAGGCTACACCCGCGACGTCACCGTCGGGGTGTGGGTCGGGAACTTCGACCGCACGCCGCTGCACCTGTCGTCGGGTGTCACCGGCGCGGGCCCGATTTTTCACGCCGTGATGCTGGCCGCGAACCGCGGCCGCGAGTCGATGGGCGCGCACGAAATTCTCGCGCCGCCGGCCGACGTCGAGGAGGCCTTCATCTGCGTGCTCTCCGGGATGCGCGCAAACGCCTGGTGCCCGTCGCGCGCGAAGGAATGGGTGAGCCTCGGCAACGAGGCGGTCCCGTGCGCCTGGCACCACAGGAGTGACGAGGGCCTGCTGACGGTTTATCCTGCCGAATACCGCGCGTGGGCGCTGGAACCCCAGGCCCTCACGGCCCGGCGCGTGGAGCAGCGCGCGATAGCGGACCCCGGCGCGGCCGCAGCCGGACCGGGCCGCCGAAGCTTCGACGGGATAGCGATCGCCAACCCTCCCGCGGGGGCAATCTACAGCGTCGACCCCACCCTCCGGCGCGAGTACCAGGCGCTGCCGCTGCGGGCCGTCACCGCGCGTCCGACGACGCTGACGTGGTCGGTTGACGGCGCGCCAATCGGCACCGCGTCCTCCGAGCGCAGCCTTTCGTGGCCGCTCGTCATCGGCGCGCACGAGATCGAGGCGCGTGACCCGGACGGCCGGAGAGCGCGGACGTCAGTGATCGTGAAGTAGCCTGTGCGAGGTGGTCTGTCTGCCTCTATCACGGGTACGGCCATCGACTCGATAGGCGGTATCACTATGATACCATTGGGGGCATCGGAGGACTTCGTGGCATGGCGAATGTGCTCGTTCGTGATCTTGACGATGACGTGCTGAAGCAGCTCAAGGCGGCTGCAAAGGCCCACGGCCGTTCGCTCCAGGCCGAAATCCATGACGTTCTGCGAAGGGCCAGCACCCGAAATCTTGCTGAAACGCGGCGCTTGTCCGCACAGTGGCTGAAGCGACTGCGGCAGTCCTCACAGTCGGACGGCGTTGTGTCGATCCGCGAGGATCGCGACGCTCGGTGAGCGTGTTCGTCGTCGACGCCAGCGTCGTTCTCAAATGGTTCGTTCCGGAGATCCACAGCGAAGCAGCGCGTCGACTGCTGGCAGCAGCCCATCAATATTTGGCGCCAGATCTGCTGTTTCCTGAGGTCGGAAACGCAATATGGAAGAAGGTGCGACGAGGCGAGTTGACCGCCGAGGAAGGCCAGCGACTGGCGGCCGATATCTCCACAATCGCCGTGGAGACTGTCTCGACCCGCGGTCTGATGATCGATGCGCACGCCCTGGCCATCACGACCGGCCTGACGGTGTACGACGCGATGTATCTGGCGCTCGCAGTCAGACTCAAGACAGAGCTGATCACCGCCGACGACAAACTCGGTCGGATCGTCGCTGCCCATCCCATGACCGCCGCACATGTCCGTCTGGTACAGACGTTCGAATGACGAACCTCAGCGAGAATGAAGGTCG
Organism: Acidobacteriota bacterium; assembly: GCA_031408165.1. Taxonomy (GTDB): domain Bacteria; phylum Acidobacteriota; class Vicinamibacteria; order Vicinamibacterales; family 2-12-FULL-66-21; genus JAICSD01. The sequence continues at coordinate 1,743 of JANOJK010001073.1, forward strand.
CGCGATTCTGTCTTCTGACTCGAACGTCCCTTGCTCTGAATGGGTCGCGTCGGTCGGGCGCAAACAGCTCGAGGCCGAATTGTGGAGTGCCGCGGACAACCTCCGCGAAAGGGTGAGCTGCACCGAACCACGCCGGCAATGAGCGGCCCTATTTCCCTGCCCGACCTGCGCAGCAAGCATCCCGTGGACGCGCGGGCCGAGGTGCGCACCGGGTGGTTCATCCGCGTCAGGTGGAGCGCCTTCGCCGGCCAGATCCTGGTCCTGCTCACCG
>JANOJK010001096.1:0-3778 GCA_031408165.1 Acidobacteriota bacterium
GATAGCCGTGGGCCGTGCTGGCGCGGTACCGCTGTCTCAGCGCCACCGACCTCATCGTCCGACTGTCGCGCGAATCTGCTCCGCCACCTGGTCCGGTGACGGTACGATGCCGCCCGCCGTGCCGTAGAAACCGACCTCGCGCGACCCCTCGGCGGCGTACTTCACGTCATGGACCATCTGGCCCATGTTCAGCTCGATCGTCAGCACCCGGCCCGACGCGGGCATTGCGTCCATAGCGGCGCGGCAGGCCTCGTACGGATACGGATTGAGCGTGATCGGGCGGAAGAGCGCGACGCGCACGCCATCCTTCCTCACGTCGTCCATCGCCGTCTTGCAGATGCGCGCCATCGTTCCGAACGCCATTAGCAGCAGGTCATACGGCCCGCCGGCATCGTCGAGCTCCCAGCGCTTCTCGTTGGCGCGCACGCGGTCGTACTTGGCCTTCAGGTGGATGTTGTGCTGGTGCAGCGCTTCCGGCTCCAGGAAGAGCGAATTGACGATGCGACGCGTGCGCCCCTTCCTGCCGGTGAGCGCCCAGTCGTTGTCGTGGAACGGTTCGCCGCGGCCGTCGCCGGGAAACTCCACCGGTTCCATCATCTGGCCGATCATGCCATCGGCGCAGACCATCACGGGGTTGCGGTACTTCTCCGCGAGCTCGAAGGCCAGCGTCATCAGATCGACCGCCTCCTGCACCGACGCCGGCGCGAGGACGATCAGCTGGTAGTCGCCGTGCCCGTGCCCTCTCGTCGCCTGGAAGTAGTCGCTCTGTGACGGCAGGATGCCGCCGAGCCCAGGGCCGGCGCGCATGATGTTGATGATCACGCACGGCAGCTCGCACGCCGCGAGATAGCTCATCCCCTCGGCCATGAGACTGATGCCCGGCGAGGACGAAGAGGTCAGGCACTTGATGCCGACGCCCGCCGCGCCGTACACCATGTGGATCGACGCCACTTCGCTTTCGGCCTGCACGAACACGCCGCCGACTTCCGGCAGCGCTTCACCAGGTACTCGGGGACCTCGGTCTGGGGCGTGATGGGATAGCCGAAGAAGTGCACGCAGCCGGCGCGGATCGCCGCCTCGCCGAGCGCTTCATTGCCTTTCATCAGGACCTTGGCCATCGCGTCTAACCTTTTCTGAAGGGCCGTCCGGCGTCGTAGCCGGCGCGGAATGCCGCGATCGACGAGGCGACGAACTTCACCTTGTCGCCGGCGAATTCCTCCTCGATCGCGCGTTCGATGGCTGCGGCGGGCACTACGTCCACGGCACCCGCATACACACCGAGCATGACGAAGTTCGCGGCGCGCGCCGCCCCCGCCTTCTGCGCAAGGTCCCGCGCGTCCACCTTGATCACCACGCAGTCCTCCCTGTGCGGGTCGCGGTCGATCAGCGAGGCGTTGATGACAATGACGCCGCCCGGCGTCACCTTCGCCGCGAACTTGTCGAGCGACGGCAGGTTCATGGCGATGAGCGCGCGCGGGCTGTCGATGAGCGGCGATCCGATCGGCGTCGACGCGATGCAGACGATGACGTTCGCCGTTCCACCGCGCATTTCCGGGCCGTACGAGGGCAGCCAGCTCACTTCCCTGCCGATCTCCATGCTGGCCTGGGCCAGCACCTTGCCGGCGAGCAGCATGCCCTGGCCGCCGAAGCCGGCCATCAGCACCTCGGTGTCGGTCTCCTGTTCAGTCATGACCGTCATACGCGGGGCTCCTTGAAGATGCCGAGCGGGTAGTACGGAATCATCGCGCTCTCGACCCACCGGTCCGATTCGTCCGGCGAGAGCCCCCAGTTGGTCGGGCAGGTCGAGAGGACTTCGATGAACGAGAAGCAGGTGTTGTCCCGCTGGTACTCGAACGCGCGCTTGATCAGCTTCTTGAGCTTCAGCGTGCTCTTGCCGTCGTGCGTCGATCCCCGCGCGATGAACGCGGGGGTCCCGAGCGTGGCGAGCAGCTCCGCCATCCGCAGCGGGTAACCGGTCGTCTCCACATCCCGTCCCTCCGGCGACGTCGTCGTCCGCTGATTGGGCATCGTGGTGGGGGCCATCTGGCCCCCCGTCATACCGAAGATGGCGTTGTTCACGAAAATCACCGTGAACTTCTCGCCGCGGTTGGCGGCGTGGAGGATTTCGTTGCCGCCGATGGACGCGAGGTCGCCGTCACCCTGGTAGGTGAACACGATGAGCTCCGGGCGCGCGCGCTTGGCGCCGGTCGCCACGGCGGGCGCGCGGCCGTGCGACGCCTCGAACATGTCGATGTTGAAGTACTCGTAGGCGAGGACCGAGCAACCGACCGGCGCGACGCCGACCGCGCGGTCGAGCAGCCCGAGCTCCTCGAGCGCTTCCGCCGTGAGGCGATGGATGACACCGTGCGTGCACCCCGGGCAGTAGTGCGTGGTGTTCCCGGTGAGGCCCGCGGTGTTGACGAAGGTCTGCTTGCCTTTGGCGTTCCAGACCTCGATCCCCTGATCCGGGCAGACGACCGCGCAGATCGTGCAGCCGCTGCAGTCGTCCTGGCTGCCCGTGAAGGTGACGTAGGTGTAGCCGCGGTCGTTCAGCTCGTTCGAGAAGCCGATCAGGTCTTTCGGACAGGCCGTGATGCAGCGTCCACAGCCTTTGCAGCGAACGGCGTCAACTGCGATGCTGCCCATGCAGGTCTCCTTGTGGGCGGGCCTTGCCGAGGGGCACGGGGTGCGCCGCCGGCAGTGTGTCGGCGCCAGCCGGGCGTCCGTGCGCGTGCCGCGGCTGCAGCCACGGCGGCAGCATGTGCCGCTCGAGGCGGAGGAGCGGCGCGTCCATCACGCGAAGCTCGGGGGCGTCGGCGAGATGTGCCATCACGGCAACCGCGCGAACAGGCAGCGAGGCGCCGGCGGCGACCGCTTGCGCGAGCCGCCACCCATCCAGCACCGTCTCGGTGGTCGTCTGGTCGATGAGATGTGCATTGACCAGCAGGCCGGTAATCGACAACCGTGACGAGTCGTCGATCGCGTGCCGCATCGCGAGGCATCCGTCCACCGTGTCGGTGAACGGCCGTTTCGCGTTGATCACCTGCCACAGCTCGTACTCGCCTTCGCCGACGCTCGTGCGCAGTGACGCCAGCGCCCGCGCGCCCGCCTCGTCCCCTCCGACGTCAAAGATCGTGATCGTCCCCTCGGGGGGATGCAGCAGACCGCGAATCTCCGGAAGGATGATGGGGAGATCGGCCCACGCCTGCGCGCCGGGCGGCACGACGACGCGGATGCCGTGCTGCTCCATGAGCGCGCGCGCTTCGCGGCAGCGGAAGTAGGGATTGACGATGTCGAGGTCGGCGATCTGGACGCGCCGTCCGGCTTGCGCGAGCTGCAGGCACAGGTTGACGGCGACTTCGGTTTTTCCGGAGCCGTAATTGCCGACGATCATCACCAGCCGTTCGTCCGGCCGGAGGATCTCGTCACGCGCGACGGACCCGCTCATGGTTCCGTTCACTGGCCTGCCAGTCAGATAGCAAGGGCCGCTCCGCCGCCATCCGCGGTTCCTCGCGAGGCGTAACTGCTTTGGGAGCATGGAGTTGCGAATTCACTCGACCATCGGGTGCCGGCAGACGGGCGGGAGAGGAGAGAGGTACGCCGGATCTCCGGCGGCTCGATCGCGCGTCATCCCGGCAACCCGCTCGACAGCATCGATGCGCTGCGGCGCGTCACCTTCGTCATGAATAGAGTTCAGACCCCGCGGGAACCTAGCGCTTCCGGTCACCGTAGACTGTCGTAGCCATGGAGCGACTCCTGCAAGATCTTCGCTTTGCCG
>JANOJK010001103.1:0-1765 GCA_031408165.1 Acidobacteriota bacterium
CTACTGGTTCAGCCGGCATCCGAAAAACGGCGAAATGGTGTTCCGGAGTAAGCCGATAATGCTCGACGTCGCGCATCACCGGCCTCATCGGGTCCTCGTCCAACCCGATCTCGGGCATGACCATCGCCACGCTCATCCTGACGTGCACGATCTTCGTGGCGCTCGGCTGGACGGGTGACGCCTACTCGCCGGTCGCGTTGTGCGTCGGCGCAGTGATCTGCATCGCGGCCGCGAACGCGGGCGCGACCTCACAGGACCTCAAGACCGGCTACATCGTCGGCGCGACACCGCTCTACCAGCAGATCGGCCTGCTCATCGGGGTGGTGACGGCATCGCTCGTGATCGGCGCGACGACGCTGTACCTGCACAGCGTGATGACGATCGGCTCGAATGCGTTGCCGGCGCCGCAGGCCACGCTCATGTCGACCATCATCAAGGGGCTGCTCAGCCAGAACCTGCCGTGGGGTCTCGTGCTGGTCGGCGTCTTCATTTCGATCACCCTGGAGCTGTGCGGCATCCACTCGCTCTCGTTCGCGGTCGGTTCCTACCTGCCGATCGCGACCACCGCCCCGATCTTCGCCGGTGGAATGGTCCGCTGGTTCGTGGAGCGGAAGACGGGGGTCGCTGAGGAATCCGAGGTCGGCTCGGGCACCCTCTTCAGCTCCGGCCTGATCGCCGGCGGCTCGCTCGCCGGCATTCTGTACGCGGTCCTCTTCGGCCGCCAGATCATCAACGCGGCCGACGACAGCGGCACGCTCGGCCTCATTCCGATCATCCACGAGGGGACGATCGGGATGGTGGCCGGCGGGTTGCTGTTCGCAGCGCTCGGTGTGATTCTCGCCCGCGCCGCGCAGCGGAAACTCACGTAAGTGCGAAGTGCGCCGAGCGGATGGAGAACGCTGATGATCCGAAAAACCGCCCTCGCCACGTGCGCGCTGGTTCTGCCGGCCTTCGTGTTCGGCACGTCGCACGTCGCACCTTCGCTCGTGCGCGCTGTCGGACTTCGCACTTCGCTTGTCGCCCAGTCCTCCGCCCGCCTGGCCACGACGCCCGAGGCCCTGGTGGGCTCGCCGGTGTTCTTTCACGGCAAGCTCATCGTCGTGCGGCGCGACGTGGAACCGACCGGGGCGCTGATGCGGCTGGCGAGCACGACGAAGCCGGTGTTCGTGTTCTGGCGCGACTCCCCCAGCGCGCCGAGAGAGGGCGAGGTGCGCGGCGAGTTCTGGGACCTGGGTCGCCTCGAGCGGACCGATTCGCGGTTCTCGAACGTCAACTTCCAGCCGATGCTCGACGCCGCATCGAACGGGCAGTGGCCGCCGCGGGACCAGGTGTTCATGATCCTCGGCGCCACTGCCATGGACTCTCCCCTGCCGGAAGTTCCCAGCCTCCGCGCGCTCGCGCTGGCGCCGGAGCGCTACATCGGTAAAGGCGTCACGGTGACGGGCCGCTTCCGCGGCGCCAACCTCCTTGCGGATCTGCCGCAGGGCGCCGGCACGAAGGGGCGATGGGACTTCGTCCTCCAGTCCGCGGACGCCGCGATCTGGGTCAGCGGAATCCGGCCGCGCGGCAAAGGGTTCGACCTCGACATCAACGCGCGCGTTGACACCGGCCACTGGCTCAAAGTGGCGGGGACGCTCCGCCGGGACGGGGCGCTCCCCTGGATCGAGGCCAATTCGATCGCCGAGGCGACCGCCCCGACCGAGACCGTCGTCGAGGTGGCCGTCGCGCCGCCCCCGCAACCGGTGCCCGAAGTCGTCTTCAGCAC
>JANOJK010001100.1:0-2320 GCA_031408165.1 Acidobacteriota bacterium
GGGATGTAGAACGCCTGGTCGGATGCGCCGTACCGGTACCCGGCCGAGTTCATCGTGGCCAGGAGGACGAACCCCACGGCACATGGCAGCAGCCAGAGTCTACCCTTCATCCGCGGTCGGGCCGTAGATCGACGGAAGGGGAACGTTGCGCAGGCGAAGGTACACGCTCAACTGGCCGCGGTGGTGAATCAGGTGATTCATGATGAAGCTGCGCAGCACGGCGCCCCTCGGCATCGTCATGACTTCGTGCTCACCCTGCGTCATCGTCCACTGGGCGTACATCGCGCCGTCGGTCTGCGCGTCGATCTTCTGCCGCCCCTTCTTCACGTTCTCGTCGAAGGCCCTGAGCACGTCCGCGATGGACCGGGGCTCCTTCGGGCGGGCGTCGTCGCCGATCGAGGCCAGGTCGAAGACGGCGACGTCGCACGTCGCATCCAGCCAGTGCGGAATGTTCGCGATATGACTGGCCAGCTGGCCGAGGCTGAACGACTTCTCGTGCGGTCTCCACGCGAGATCGGCGTCGGGCACCCGTTCGAGCAGCCGCCGCGTGACGCCCATCTCGTGATCGTATTCGGGAAGCAGCGCGTCTTTCAGGGCCATGCGGTCAGTATAGACCTACGATTTTGCCAGGAAGGCCAGCCAGCGCGTCTCGGCCTCGGCGACCGAGTATCCGAAGGCGCCCGCGAAGCGCGTCTCGATGGTCGCCCGCGAGTCGCCGCGAGTGCCGGCGCGAAAGAATGCGAGCACGGGGGACATTCCCCGGTCGTCGATCAGAAAGCTCACGAACGATCCGGCGACCGGGTACGACTGCTGATCGGGCTGCCGCCGGAACGCCTCCGTCTCGGTCATCGTCTCGATTCTCGGCAGTGCGCCGGTGCGACCGAGCGTGCGCGCGATGTCGTGGATCGGCGTGTTGTTCCAGAGAGAGACGAATCGCCCGTCGGCGGGATCGAATGTCAGGGCGACCGCGATGCCCTCGTTGAAGAAGTCGGACGGGCGGCCGACGAGGGCCGTGTAAACGTGGACCGCTTCGTGTGCGTCCCACGGCCAGATGGAGTGGACGGTGAACGTCGGGGGCTCGGCGAAGCCGTTGGTCGCCTGGCCGGTCACGCGCCTCATGTGCCCCGCGTCCCGGTACTTCGAATACTGCAGGCGTCGCTGCGGCTCGACCCCGAGCGTTCGCAGCGCCCATTCATGATAGGCGTCCTGGCGACGCCCATCCACGCTGTCGCCCGATGCATGCCGGAAGTCCACGAACTGGGACGACGGGCGCTGGTCGAGCGCGTCGGCCGCCGTGGGTGCGGAGGGCGAGTCCCGACCGCAGGCCGCGAGCAGCGACATCGCCGCCAACGCGACGGCAATCCGTGTGAGCGCGACGACGCGCTGATTGGCCAGCATGGCAGGGGAGCCAGAAGTTTAACACCGGGCGCGAGGCCGGCGCGGACTACTCGCGGCGCCAGGCGGTCACCGGATCGATGCGCATGCCGAGGTTAGCCGGTTCATCGGCCCAGAACGACATCGATGCCGTGAAGGATCTGCGCGAGTTGCTTCGGTCCCAAGCGCCCCACTCGCTCGGTGAGGAGCGAGCGATCGAGGGCGACGAGCTGCGAAACGTTGGCGACGGACTCCTTTGGCAAGCCGGTCGCCTTGCCCGGGAGAAGCACATTACCTGGCGCCGTCGCCCAGACAACGTTGCTTGTCAGCGGCACGCACACGGCCGTCGCGATCCGGCTGCGATTGAGGGGATTCCCCTGCACGACCACGACGGGCCGCCGAAAACCAGGACCAGAGCCGGTGGGCTCCGGCAAGTCCGCCCACCAGACGTCCCCCTGCGCGACGTCTACCACTCCACGCTCGCCAGACGTCGCCGCGCCGCCTGCGCCACGAAGCGATCGGGACCGACATCGCCGAGTTGTTCGATCACGGCGTTCATGCCCTCCGTGACTTCGTCAGGGGCGTGTCGGGCGAGGTATTCGGACAGGGCCTCCGCGTAGAGTTGGCTCCGCGACTTCCGGGTTCGCTTCGCGTGGCGCTCCGCGTCCTGGTACACGCGATCTGGCAGGGATACAGCCGTCTTCATACCGATAGTATAACCGGAGCGACGGAACCCGCCAGCTGCTTCACTCGGCTCGAGCGGGTTGCGTCGACGACGATGAGATCGGCGCGGAGGCCCGGAGCGATGGTGCCGCTCTCGGCGGAGAAACCCATGACCTTCGCCGCGCGGCCATTGATGTCGCTTAGTGTAGCGAGTCGGCCTCGATCACAATCGTCTTGGTCCCGATCACTTTGCCGTCGACGGTCACCTTGACGAGATACGTGC
>JANOJK010001137.1:0-14194 GCA_031408165.1 Acidobacteriota bacterium
AAAAAGTCGTCACGGGATCGATCCCGCACGCCAGCGCTGACATGAACGTTACCCCGCTCATCGACGTGCTCCTCGTGCTGCTCATCATCTTCATGGCGGCCCTGCCGTTGACCCAGCGCGGCGTCGACGTCAACCTGCCGCTCGAGACCGAGCAGAAGAAGGAGGACAGCTCGGATAACAACCAGATCGTGCTCGAATACGGGGCCGACCGGTCGATCGCGGTGAACCACCAGCCGATTCCCCTCGATCAGCTCGAGACGCGCCTTCGCGACGTCTTCGAGACGCGCAAGGAAAAGACGATGTTCATCGTGGGCGACCCGTCGCTCCGCTATGGCGACATCGTAGAGGTCATCGACGCCGCCAAGGGCGCCGGGGTCGAGAAGGTCGGCATCGTCACAATGGGCATGCGCAACGAGGCCCAGGGGACCGCCGCTCCCGCCAAGACCGGCGGCTAGCACTGCCGGTTGGCAACGCAGACTGAAGAACCCCGGAGGGCCGCTTGGAGACGAGCGGCCCTTTTCCATGTCGGCACCTCCCCGTTGGATCTCACCTGGTCCACCGGGCCTTTCGCCAGGTTCATGGCCTCCACGTTCCCGCCGCAGGGGCCCCCGGCCGTCCCCGATCACCGCCTTGTTCGCGCCGCTCGCCGTAGAGGGCTGTCAGCCGTGCCTGACGGCCCCGTACGAGCACCGGCAGCGTCCTGATGGCTGAGATGCCCGTCCGCCCCGCAGTCGGGAGCACGACGGTCGCGGGAGGGGTTCCGGCGGGGGGGCGAGCGCCTGGACACCGGTTACCGCGCCCCAGCGTAGCGGTGGAGGCGGGCCGTACGTAAACAGGGCCGCTCGTGTCCGAGCGGCCCTCTCCAATCTTCAGTCGCCAATCGGCAATCGCCGATTAACCCTTGCCGGTCTGCTTCCGCTTCTGAGCGTCGATGACCTTGTTCCGGAGCTTGTCGGCCTCTTCGATGAGGCGTTTCTGCTCGCCCGCATCCGTCGTGATGTTCGCCTTGAGACGGAGCAGGATATTCTTGTAGGTCATCGCTTCCATGTAATCGGGGTTGAGGCTGAGCGCCTTGTCTTCCATGGCGAGCCCCTTCTGGATGAAGTCGCGCTTCTCGGCCGGCGACAGGCGGAAATCCCCGCGGGTCTTGTCCCAGTAGAACACCGCGACCCGGTGATACCCTTCGGGATTGTTCGGCTCGAGGGCGGCGGCTTGTTCGAGCGCCTCGATCGTCTTCGGGAAGTCGCCCTGGCGGTTGTAGTAGCCGGCCATGCCCGCCAGCACGGACGCGTCGTTGGGCTTGACCTCTTTCGCCTTGGCGTACTGAGCCTCGGCGTCGTCATACCGGCCGGCGTCCTCGTAGAGCTTGGCGAGCGCCATGTAGTTCCCGGGCTCGTTGGGTTCCAGGGCGATGATCTCCTGGTAGACCGGTTCGGCCTTCACGGGGTCGTTGAGCTTGTCGGAGGCGTATGCCGCCGACAGGTATTGCAAAGCGGACTTCTTCCACTGAAGGTCGCTGTTCTTGTCGGCCGCCTTCCGGTAGTTCTCGATCGCTTTCTGGATGTAGGCGTCGTTGGTCGGGTCCCCCTGCTTCGCCGGCTTGTAGAGCTGGTCGTAGCTGTTGCCCAGAAAGAAATACGCGGTCGCGAGCTGGGGCAGCTTCTCGAAACTCTCCTCGCGCGCCACGACCGCCTCATACTTCTCCGCCGCCTTTTTCCAGTCCTTCCGGGCGTACTCGAGGTTGCCGTCCTTGAAACTCTTGACCGCGCTCAGCGTTCCCCAGGAATACTTGCCGCAGCCCGCCGCCGCCATGCTGAGCCCCAAGACGAGGGCCAGGGACGCCGCGGAAGCCGCGCGAAATCGGATGGTCATGCTCTCCCCTTCTCGCGCCGATTACAATGAATCAAGAGGTCAGTATATTGGCGCCCCGGCGGGCCGTCAACCGACCCCGTTTCCCGTTTAGACACCACTAACCATGATCCGGTTCGAGGACCTCATAGAGAAGGTCCGGGCGACAAGTCCCGACGCCGACGTCGAATTGCTCAGGCGAGCCTACGTGTTTTCCGCCTACGAGCACAAGGGACAGGTGCGCCATTCGGGGGAGCCCTACCTCGTACACCCCCTCGAGGTCGCGGACCTGCTCGCGGACATGAAGCTCGACGTGGTGGCGGTCGCCTCGGGCCTGCTGCACGACATCGTGGAGGACACGCAAACCCCCATCGAGCGCATCAAGGAACTGTTCGGGGCGGACATCGCCCACGTCGTCGAAGGGGTCACCAAACTGGGGGCGATCCCGTTCTCGTCGAGCGAGGAGCGGCAGGCGGAGAATTTCCGCAAGATGCTGCTCGCGATGGTGGACGACATCCGCGTCATCCTGGTGAAGCTGGCGGACCGGCTCCACAACATGCGGACGCTGCACCACCTGCCGGAGGAGCGCCGCATCAAGATTGCGCAGGAAACGCGCGACATCTACGCGCCCATCGCCAACCGGCTGGGCATGAGCAAGATCAAGAACGAGCTGGAGGAGCTGGCGTTCAAGTATCTCGAAAGCAAGCCCTACGAGGCGCTGCGCCAGCGGGTCGAGGGGCGCCGCCGCGCGACCGAAGGGCTGATCGAGGAGCTGACGAAGACCGTCTCGGCGAAACTGGCGGAAGCGCAGGTGCCGATCCTCCACATCGACGGCCGCATCAAGCGCCTGTTCAGCATCCACCAGAAGCTGAAGCGCCAGAAGATCGATCTCGACCAGGTGTACGACTTCATGGCGCTGCGGATCGTCACGCACTCGATCAAGGACTGCTACGCGGCGCTCGGCATCATCCACCAGACCTGGTCGCCGGTGCCCGGGCGCATCAAGGATTTCATCGCGATGCCGCGCCCCAACGGCTACCAGTCGCTGCACACCTCCGTCGTGAGCGATCGCGGGTTCCCGTTCGAGGTGCAGATCCGCACCGCGGAGATGCACCGCGTCGCCGAGGAAGGGATCGCGGCGCACTGGAAGTACAAGGAGGGACGGCTCGGCGCGGACCGCGACGAGCAGTATTTCATCTGGCTCCGGCAGCTCCTCGAGTTCCAGCAGGAGGTGCGCGATCCGCAGGAGTTCCTGCAGAACCTGAAGATCGAGCTCTACCCGGAGGAGGTCTACATCTTCACGCCGAAGGGGGAGGTCAAGGCGCTGCCGCGGGACGCGACGCCGGTGGACTTCGCCTACGCGATCCACACCGACGTCGGGCACCAGTGCACCGGCGCGCGCGTGAACGGCAAGATGGTGCCGCTTCGCACCCGCCTGCGCAATGGCGACATCGTCCAGGTGATCACGACGACGGGGCACCACCCGAGCCGGGACTGGCTGAACTTCACCGTCACCTCCCGCGCCCGCAACAAGATCAAGCACTACATCCACGCCGAGGAGAAGGCGCGCAGCCTCGACCTCGGGAAAAAGGTCTTCGAGAAGGAAGCGCGCCGCTACGGCCTCAACCTCAAGTCGCTGACCGACGGGCCGGCATTCGCGGCGCTGTTGACGGAATACGGATACGGGAAAGCGGAGGAGATCTTCACCGCGCTCGGCTACGGCAAGCTGGCCGTCAAGAGCGTGCTCGCCAAGCTCGTGCCGAACGAGCAGTTGAAGGAGACGCCCGAGAGCGGCCTGGCGTCCGTCGTCCGGCGCGTGCTCGGACCCGCGGAAGAGAAGATCAAGGTGCGCGGCTTCGACGACCTGATGGTGTTCCGGGCCCGCTGCTGCAACCCGATCCGCGGCGAGCAGATCATCGGCTACATCACGCGGGGCAAGGGGGTGTCGGTGCACGCGGCCGCGTGCACGAACGTCGTCAACCTGCTCTACGACCCGGAGCGGAAGATTGACGTCGAGTGGGACAAGGGGTCGGACACCTCCCCCTACACCGTGCGCCTCACCCTGCAGGTCGAGGACCGGAAGGGGATCCTCGCGGACGTCACCTCCAGGATCGCCGGCATCAATACGAACATCCGCAACGTCGAAGCCACGTCCGAGGCCGACGCGCGCGGGCGCATCGACATGACGGTGGAAATCAGCGACCTCAAGCACCTGCAGAAGGTGGTCAAGGCGCTGAGGAGTGTGGAAGGGGTGGTGGACGTCGAGCGGGCTTCACGCTGAGACGGCTTACGGCGAATTCACCAGGACCCCAAAGGTCACGAAGACACAAAGAGCCTCGTGTCATCTGGTGATGTTTGTGTGAAGACCACCAGAGCCCTTTGTGATCTTGGAGATCCTGGTGTGGAGCCGTGGGCCGTAACGTACTCAGATCGAGGCGATGACCTGAATCTCGACCTTGCAGTCTTTCGGGAGCCTGGCCACCTGCACGGTCGCCCGCGCCGGCGCTGGTGAAGAAAAATACGTCCCGTAAATCTCGTTGACCTTGCCGAAGTCGTTCATGTCGGCGAGATAGACGGTGGCGGAGACCACCCCGTCGAACGAGGTGCCGCCGGCCTTCAGGATGGCCTCGATGTTCTTGAACACCTGGACGGTCTGCGCCTCGACTCCTCCCTCGACCAGATGACCGGTCACCGGATCCAGCGGGATCTGGCCTGACAGGAACAGGAAATTCCCTGCCGTGATGGCCTGGGAGTAGGGGCCGATGGCGGCCGGGGCCGAAGGTGTGGAGATAGCTTGTCGCATTCGGGGTGGTGGTCCGCGCGCTGGGCGGCTTCCGGATAATCCGCGACGGTGGCTTCCGCCGTTACGCCGCCTTGACGACCTTGCCGGACCGCAGGCAGCGCGTGCAGACGCGGAGGCGCCTGACCCCGCCGTTCACCAGTGCGCGGACGCGTTGCAGGTTTGGCTCGAACCGCCGGGGGGTCACGTTATGCGCATGACTGATGTTCCGGCCGACGACCGGGCCCTTGTCACAGATCTCGCAGCGCTTCGCCATTATTCGCACTCCAGGGACGCAGAGAAACCCCGATTCTACCATACCCTCGCGCCTGCCCCCCCCTTTCGGGCCATGGCTAGGGTGGCGGGATCCGAGGTATACACTTTGCAGTTCGGCTCTCAAGAGGAGGCAAGGATGGAGGATCCGCTCCTGCAGGAGCAGTCGCCGACCGAGTACTTCAAGGACCTGGTCGAGTCGGCGCTTGCGCGACAGCAGCTTCGTGCGAACGAGCTCACGTCGTACTACCTGGTGGACCTGCTCTGCCGGTTCATGCGGCCCGACGTCCGCATCGCCTTCAACGACGACACCCACGAACCGCTGGCTCTCCGGCTGGGCAGGGCGCTCGAAACCGGGGGGATGGAACAGCGAGCCCGGCTGCGCAATTTAGGGGATTTTTCCCTGTTCATGTCGGGGTTTTTCTCCGACAGCCTCAAGCGCCGGGTTGTTGACGTCGACTATTACCGGTCGATGGGGGAATACGCCTACGGTTCGCTGGGCCGCCGGGAAACCGACGCGTTCGGCGAGGTCTTCACGGAGCTTGCCCACAAGTTCGTCGGATTCATGGACGTTCTCTCGGATGTGAGCGAGCGAACCGGCGTCGCTCCCGAAACCGACGTATTGCGGCTGTACGAGAAATGGCTGCGAACGGGCAGCTCGAGAGACGGCAAACGCCTGATTGAACGGGGAATCCTGCCAAACGCCTCCGTCGGTCAGAAATTCCTGCAATAGCGTCCCTTTTCAAGGACGCTCAGAAGAACCGAACGCCCCTCCTCCGGCGTCTAAACCCCCATTGACAGCGACGGTTTTGCGTCGCCCCTCGATTTATGAGGGCCGAATTATAAGGTAATAACTGGCAACTTAATTGCATAGTGCTCCGCAACTTTAAAGGTGGAGCAGCGGGGACGGAAAGGACGGGCTATATGGGCGCTCAGCAGGCGGCGAAAGACAAAGCAAAAGACAATATGAACCGCGGGCGATACGACGAGCTGAAAGGCATCCTCGAGGCGCGCCGGCGTGAAATTATGAGCGAGGTTCAGGGGCGGATGCGCGATGTGCGCGCCGAGGGCGCCGGCAGTGCGGTCCAGGGCGTGCTCGATGCCGCGGAAAGCTCCGAGCTGGACATTCAGGACGAGATCGAATTCGCCCTCATCCAGATGAAGGCGGAAACGCTGAGCAAGATTGACGAGGCGCTCCGGCGGCTTGAAGAGGCGACCTACGGGTACTGCTTCGAGTGCGGGGAGGAAATCAGCGAGCGGCGGCTCCGCGCGCTGCCTTTCGCCGTCCGCTGCAAGGACTGTGAGGAGGCGCGCGAGATCAAACAGCAGCGCGACCGCCTGATGGCGCAGCGCCGCGGCGCCGCGTCCCTCTTCATCGACATGCAGGGCTGAGCGGAAATCGGGTAATCTTCGCCTGGGGTAATCGGGTAATCGGATCCACTGATGCCCGGTTACCCTTTTTTTTCCTGTACCCATGACCGATCACGCTGATGAGCCCGTCGTTCCCGAGGCCACGCTGGAGGCTGAGCGGTCGTTCCTGATCCCTGCCGAGCTGCCGGTCCTGCCGCTTCGCGACACCGTGCTGTTCCCGAACTCCTTCATGCCGCTGGCCGTTGCGCGGGAGGCCTCCGTGCGCCTCGTCGAAGAGGCGAATGCCTCCGGCAAGCTGATCGGGGTCTTCACGCAGCGCGAGGCGGCGGTCGAAGAGCCGATGCTGGAGGATCTCTACGCCGTCGGGACGGCCACGCACATCCACAAGATGTTCAAGCTGCCGGACGGCAGCCTGCGGCTGATCGTGCAAGGGGTCGAACGCATCACCCTCGATCGGATCGTCCAGGCGCGCCCCTACCTGCGCGCCGCCGTCACGGTGGCGCCCGACCAGCGCCGCGACGAAGACCATCTGGAGATCGACGCGCTCCAGCGCAACATCAAGAGCAATTTTCAGCACGTCGTCTCGCTGTCGCCGCTGCTGTCGGACGACCTCCAGACGCTGGCCGCCAACATCACCGATTCGGGGAAGCTGGCGGACTTCATTGCCTCGAGCCTGGCGACGATCGGCACGCCGGTCAAGCAGGAAATCCTGTCGACGCTCGACGTCCGCGCCCGGATGGACGCGCTCAACCGGATCCTGATCAAGGAGCTCGAAGTCCTCGAGCTCGGCTCGCGCATCCAGTCGCAGGTGCAGTCGGAGGTCGGCAAGAACCAGCGCGAGTACTTCCTGCGCGAGCAGATGAAGGCGATCCAGCGGGAGCTGGGCGAAGGGGACGAGCAGGCCAAGGAAATCGAGGAGCTGCGCAGCAAGATCGAGGCGGCCGGCATGCCGGACGGCGTGAAGAAGGAAGCGCTGCGCGAGCTCGACCGCCTTTCGAAGATGCCCGTCGCGGCCGCCGAATACACGGTCTCCCGCACCTATGTCGACTGGCTGATTGCGCTGCCGTGGGCGAAGCGGACGGAAGACTCGATCGATCTGAAGCACACCAAGCAGGTCCTCGACGCGGACCACTCGGGTCTCGAGAAGGTCAAGGACCGCGTCATCGAGTACCTCGCGGTGCGCAAGCTCAATCCGGACGTCAAAGGGCCGATCCTCTGCTTCCTCGGCCCTCCGGGCGTCGGCAAGACGTCGCTGGCCCGCTCGATCGCGAATTCGATCGGGCGGAAGTTCGTCCGCGTCTCGCTCGGCGGGATGCGCGACGAGGCGGAGATCCGGGGCCACCGCCGGACCTACATCGGCGCGCTGCCGGGACAGGTCATCCAGGGGCTTCGCCGCGCCGAGTCGAAGAACCCGGTGTTCATCCTCGACGAGATCGACAAGCTCGGCTCGGATTTCCGCGGCGACCCGGCCTCGGCGCTGCTCGAGGTGCTCGACCCCGAGCAGAACAACTCGTTCCGCGATCACTACCTCGACGTGCCGTTCGACCTGTCCGAGGTCCTGTTCCTGACGACCGCCCACGTCCTCGATCCGATCCCGCCGGCGCTGCGCGATCGCATGGAGGTCCTCGAGCTGGCGGGGTACACCGAAGAGGAAAAGCTCCTGATCGCGTTCGAGCACCTGATCGCCAAGCAGGTGACGAACAACGGCCTGACGCCCGAGCAGGTCGAGTTCACCGAGCCCGCCATCCGCGACGTCATCCGCGGATACACCCGCGAGGCGGGTGTCCGCAATCTCGAGCGCGAGATCGGCGCGCTCTGCCGGAAGATGGCGCGGCGGCGCGCGGAAGGAGACGAGACCCGGGTCGTCGTCACCCGCGAGACGGTCGTCGAGATGCTCGGCGCCCCGTCGTTCCTCGACGAGGAAATCGCCAACCGCACCAAGGACCCGGGCGTGGCCGTCGGCCTCGCGTGGACCCCCGCGGGCGGGGAAGTGCTGTTCGTCGAGGCGTCACGGATGCAGGGCGCGGGCACGCTGACGCTGACCGGCCACCTCGGCGACGTCATGAAGGAATCCGCCCGGACCGCGCTGTCCTGGTTCCGCGCGCACGCCCAGCACTACGGCGTGGATCCCTCGTTCTACAAGGACTCCGAGATCCAACTGCACGTGCCATCGGGCGCGAGCCCCAAGGACGGACCGTCCGCCGGCGTGACCATGGTGTCGGCCCTCGCCTCGCAGCTCACGGGGCGTCCCGTGCGCGGCGACATCGCGATGACCGGCGAGATCACGCTCTCGGGGCGCGTGCTGCCCGTCGGCGGCATCATGGAGAAGGTCCTCGCCGCCGGGCGTCACGGCATCACCGAGCTGATCATGCCCCGGCAGAACGAGACGAACGTCAAGGTAGAGCTGACGGAAGACCTCCGCAAGGAGCTGACCATTCATTTCGTCACCGAGATCAGCGAGGCCGTCGCGATCGCGCTGCAGCCCAACGCCGCGCAGACCACGACCCCGATGCCGCTGCAGACGACCAGCGCCGAAGTCGTGCCGGCGGTGTGAAGGTCTTCTATTCCCCCTTGTACGAGGTGTCTCTTCCCGGCCACGTCTGGCCGACCTCGAAGTACAGGCTGATTGCGGAGCGCCTCTCACACCCGGGCCGCCGGCGCGACGAGGGCCCGGCCCTGGTCGAACCGGCGCCGGCGCCCTGGAGGGACCTCGCCCTCGTCCACTCGCCCGACTACCTGGCGAAGCTGCGGGACAACACCCTGACGGCGGAAGAGATCGGGACGCTCGAACTGCCCTGGGGGCCCGGGATGGCCGACAGATTCCGGCTCATGGTCGGCGGCACGTGCGGCGCGGCCGCCGCCGCGCTGGACGAGGGCGCCGCCGCCCACCTGGGCGGGGGGCTGCACCACGCGTTCGCGAATCATGGCGAGGGGTTCTGTCCCCTGAACGACGTCGCGGTCGCGATCCGGGTGCTTCAGCGCGATCACGGCGTCCGCCGCGCCGCGATTGTGGACTGCGATGTGCACCACGGCAACGGCACGGCGATGATCTTCGAGCGCGACGCGCACATCTTCACGTTCTCCATCCACCAGCAGCTCCTGTACCCGTTGTTCAAGCCGCGCAGCGACCTGGACGTCGGCCTCGAAGACGGAGCGGGCGACGGGCGCTATCTCGAGGCCTTGTCGGCGGCGCTGCCGCGCGTGTTTGCGAGCCGTCCGGAGATCGTCGTGTACCTGGCCGGCGCCGATCCGTTCGAGGGGGATCGCCTGGGCGGCCTGAAGGTGACCAAGGCCGGGCTCGCGGCGCGCGATCGCCTGGTGTTCGACAAGGCGCGCGCCGAGGGGGTCCCGGTCGCGACCGTCCTCGCCGGCGGCTACGCCGAGCAGGTCGAGGACACGGTCGACATCCACACGGCGACGATCGACGCGCTTCTCCAGTGAGCCGCCCCGGCGCGGACCGTGATCCGCGGGGCCGTCAGATGAGCGTCAGCCCGGCGAGCGTCTTCATGTCCCGGATGTCGCCGCGGCGGACCATCTCGCGCGCGTCGCGCAGATCGAAGACCTTTGCCTCGATGTCCTCGTCCTCGTCCATCGCCGCCGTCTCGTCGGTCTTCTCCAGCCCCGAGAGGCGGAAAAAGACCATCTCCTCGTCACAATAGCCGGGCGTCGGATAGAGCGCGCTGAGGCGCACGATCGTGGACGGCACCAGCCCGATTTCCTCATGGCACTCGCGCCGCGCCGCCTGTTCGGGCGACTCGCCCTCGTCGACGCTGCCCGCCGGGAGCTCCCACAGCAACGCCTTCACCGCGTAACGGTACTGGCGGATCAGGATCACCTTGCCGGGCTCCGGGACCGGCACGAGCACGACCGAGCGCGCGTGCCGGACCACGTCCACGGTGACGGTGCGGTCGTTCGGCATCTTCACGCGATCGCGATCGACCGAGAAGACCTTCCCTTTGAACACCTGCTGCGAGTCGAGCGTTTCGGCATCAGACACTATGGTGGCTCCTGTGAGATAGGGGAGGCGTCGGTCGTCTCCGACGCTCTACTCCTCGACCCCGGCGTCCGGGTCCCTCTGCTTCTCACGGATCGCGTCGAGGACCGTTTGCAGATCGACCGGCAGCGGCGATTCGAACTCCAGCCGGCGCCCATCGCTGGGTTGCGTGAACGCGAGCTTCCACGCGTGCAGAAACGGACGCTCGAGCCGCTGCACCGCGCGGACGTCGTTCGGGACGTGGCGGCGGACGCCGCCGTACGTCGGATCGCCCACGATGGGATGGCCGATCGCGTTCAGGTGCACGCGGATCTGATGCGTGCGCCCGGTGGCGATCGCCACCTGCAGCAGGGTGACGCCGCGGAAATGCTCTGCCCGCGTGACGCGCGTTACCGCGCTGCGCGCGCGCCGCGCCCGGGTCGACATCTTCTGCCGGTCGCCCGGATCGCGGCCGATCGCCGCGTCGATACGCTTGCCCGCGTTCACCGTCCCCCACACCAGGGCGAAATACTCCTTCTCCACTTCGCGATCGTGGAACTGGCGGGACAACTCCTGGTGCGCGGTGTCGTGTTTCGCCACCACCATCACCCCGGACGTTCCGCGGTCCAGCCGGTGCACGATGCCCGGCCTCAGCTGCCCCCCGATGCCGCTCAGGTCGTCCACATGGTGGAGCAGCGCGTTCACGACCGTCCCGCTGCTGTGCCCCGCCGCCGGGTGCACCACCATGCCTGCCGCCTTGTCGATGACGACGAGGTCCGAATCCTGGTAGAGGATGGTGAGCGGGAGGTCCTGCGCCACGGCCGTGGCGGGTGCGGCCTCGGGAAGCGTGATGCCGAATGTCTGCCCGGCCTTGACCGGCGTGCTGGCGCGCAGGCCCTTCCCCGGTCCCGTGACGTGGCCTTCCTTGATCAGCTTGGCGAGCTGCGAGCGCGAACGATCCGGCAGCAGCGCCGCAAGGAAGCTGTCGAGGCGGACGCCGTCGAACTCGATCGCGACTTCGACGTCCCGGTGATCGGAGCGGTCCTCGATCACGCGGCCGCCCGTTGCGCCGCCGCGTGCCGCGTCGGGTCCGGACGACGGCTGAGCATGACGAGCATCACGAGCGACAGGGGAACGAGAATGATCGAGACGAACTGAGACGTGGACAGCACGCCGAACACCAGACCTCGGCTGTCCCCCCGGTAGAACTCGATGATGAACCGCGAGACGCCGTACAGGAGCATGTAGCTCCAGAACGTGCGCCCGGGAAACGCCCTGCCACGCCGCTCGAACGTCAGGAGGAACGCGAGGATCAGCGCCTCGGCCCCGGCTTCGTAGAGCTGCGTCGGATGGAGCGGCACGTTGAGCGGGGTGCCCACGTTGGCCATGGCGGCGGGATCGCGAAACGTCACGGCCCACGGGACCGACGTCGGCCGTCCGAAACAGCACCCGGCCATGAGGCACCCGAGGCGCCCCACGACGTGCCCGAGCGCGATGCCGGGGGCGAACACGTCGGTCGTGGTCCACAGGGGCAGCTTGTGCCGGTGCAGGTAGTGGAGCGCGACCACGACGGCGGCGATCAGCCCGCCATAGAACACGCCGCCTGAGCGCGCGAGGCCGAGCAGGTCCCCTGGATTCCGGGTGTACTGGCGGAAATCGACGATGAGCAGCAGCACCTTCGCCCCGACGAGGGCGCTGATGATGATCCAGATCCCGAGGTCCATGACGCGCTGACCGTCGAGCCCGCGTCGTCGCGCCCGCACCAGCGCGAACTGGAGGCCGAGCAGGTAGGCCGCGGCGAGCAGGACGCCGTAGGCGTAGATCGTGAAGCCGCCGAGATCAAACAGGATGGGATGCATGGCGGCGTCCGACTCCGACCATCTCGAGCAGCACGAGGATGGCCCCGACAGTGATGGCGGCGTCGGCGACGTTGAACGCCCAGAAGTGCGCCTCGCCCCAGTAGACGTCGACGAAGTCCACCACGTAGCCCGCAATCGCGCGGTCGATCAGGTTCCCGAACGCGCCGCCCAGAATGAGCGCGAGCCCATAACGCGACAGCCGCTCGTGCGCGCCGAGCTGGCGCGCGTAGATGGAGATGGCTACCAGCGCGAGCGTCGCGATCCCGATCATCACCGCCGATTTGTACGGGAAATCCGCGGCGTTCAGCAGCCCGAAGGCGGCGCCCGTGTTCTGCACATGGGTGAAATCGAGCAGGTTCGGGATGATGACGTGCTTGGAGTACAGCGGGATCGTCGCTTTCACCACGAACTTGGTGATCTGATCGACGACCACGATCGTGCCGATCCCGATGACCTCGAGCGGGCTCACCAGGGACCGGCGCTCGCTGAGGACCAGGTCGGGCCCCTCGACCTGGCTCGGGGCAGGCCCGTCGACGTGGCTCGGGGCAGGCCCCTCGACCGGTGACGGATCGGACTTCGCGGCGGCGGACGGCGGTGTCGTGTCCTCCGGGCTCACGCGACCTCCCGTCCGTCGCCCGCCGGCAGCGCTGCGATGCAGCGGCTGCAGAGCCCCTCGGTGCCCGGGTCTCGCGAGATGTCCGGGACAACCCGCCAGCACCGATCGCACTTCTGTCCGTCGGCGCGCGATACCGACACCCTGACCCCGTCGGGTCCCGACGTCTCGAGCGTGACCTGCGAGACGATGAACAGCAGTGGCAGGTCGGCCTGGTACCGGCGCAGGAGGGCGGCGGCCTCACCGCCCGCCGCGAGCGCGACGTGCGCCGCGAGTGACGTGCCAATCAGCTTTTCCTGACGCGCCGTCTCGAGCGAGCCGTTCACCGTGTCACGGACCTCGCGCAGCCGCGTCCAGCGCGTCTCGAGATCCGCGTCGATCAGCGCTTCGCCGTCCGTCGGGAATTCGGCGAGGTGCACCGACGCCTCGCGCTGGCCCGCCTTCGCGTCAGCCATCGCGGGCCCGCTCCCGGTAGTTTCAGCGGAGAGGGGCAGGTGGCGCCACAGTTCGTCCGCCGTCACCGGAAGGATCGGCGCGAGCAGCCGCGCCAGTCCGTCGGCCATGATGTACATCGCCGTCTGTGCCGACCGGCGCTCGGGTGATGCCGCGGCGAACGTATAGAGGCGGTCCTTCGAGACGTCCGCGTAGAAGGCGCTGAGGTCCACGGTCAGGAACTGGTTCAGCGTCTGGAAGATCCCCGGATAGTCGTAGCGCTCGTATCCCTCCACGACGGCCACCGCGGTCGCGCCGTAGCGCGACAGGATGAAGCGGTCGACCTCGTGCATCCGGTCGAGCGGGAGGCGATCGGCCCGGGGATCGAAGTCGTACACGTTCGACGCCAGGTAGCGCAGGGTGTTGCGGAACTTCCGGTACGCCTCGATCACGCGCTGCAGGATCTGCTTGCCGACGCGCAACTCTTCGCGGAAGTCGCTCATGGCCACCCAGAGGCGCAGGATCTCCGCGCCGCTCTCCTTGATCACCGCCTGCGGCTGGATCGTGTTGCCGAGCGACTTCGACATCTTGCGGCCGTCGACGTCGATCAGGAAGCCGTGCGTCAGGACCTGACGGTAGGGCGGACGGCCGCGCGTCCCGAGGCCCACGAGCAGCGAGCTCTGGAACCAGCCGCGATGCTGGTCGCTCCCCTCGAGGTAGATGTCGGCGGGCCAGGTGAGCTCGTCGCGGAACGGCAGCACCGCTTCGTGGCTCGACCCGGAGTCGAACCACACGTCGAGAATGTCGCGCTCCCGTTCGAACTCCGTGCCGCCGCACGATGGGCAGGCGAGGCCCGCCGGCATGAACTCCTCGATCGGCCGCTCGTACCAGGCGTCCGCCCCGTACGCGTCAAACACCGACGCGGCGCGCTCCACGAGCGCCGCGGTCAGGATCGCCTCGCCGCATTTCGTGCAATCGAACGCCGGGATCGGCACGCCCCAGGCGCGCTGACGAGAGATGCACCAGTCCGGGCGGTTGACGAGCAT
>JANOJK010001175.1:0-2686 GCA_031408165.1 Acidobacteriota bacterium
GTAGACCCAGACGTTCGGGTTGAGCGAGGCCGCGAGCTCGGGGACCAGCGCGCGGGAGTCGTCAGGACGTAGAATTGTCACGGGCACCCGCGAAACCTAATCGGTGACTGGCGGGTAGTCTCCGCCGTCAACGCCGTCCTGCTGCGGCCGCTGCCCTACGACGATCCCGATCGGCTCGTCACGCTGTGGGAGAAGCGCCCGGCGGAAGGCGTCATGGACAACGTCGTGGCGCCCGCGGACTTCGCGGACTGGTCGAAGATGGCGACGAGCTTCGAGAGCATGGCGGCGATGTCCGTCGTGCCCGCGGACCTGACCGGAGTGGGCGAACCGGTCCGGCTGTTTGTCGGCGCGGTCACGACCCGGTTCTTCGATGTTCTGCGCGTGAATCCCATGCTGGGCCGCGGGTTCCGGCCGGAAGAAGGCGTGGCGGGCAAGCACCGCGTGGTGATCCTGGGCCACAAGCTGTGGACGACGCGTTTTGGAAGCGACCGTCACGTCGTCGGCCGCACGCTGTCCCTCAACGGCATCCCGCACCAGGTCGTGGGCGTGCTGCCGCAGACGTTCGAGTTCCCTGACGACGCGCTCGACCTGTGGGCGCCGATCCCGCTCGAAGGCCTGACCGCGCCGCTGCAGCGGGCCAACCATGAGTACAACGTGTACGCGAGGCTGGAGGACGGCGTCTCGCTCGAACAGGCACGCACGGACATGGACCGCGTCGGCAAGCTGCTCGAACAGGAGTATCCGGGCACGAACCGGGGCCACGGCGGCTGGGCCGCCTCGCTCGAGGATCGTTTGAAGACGCCGGTTCGGCGGTCACTGCTGCTCCTGCTGGGCGCTGTCGCATTCGTGCTGCTGATCGCGTGCGTGAACGTCGCGAACATCCTCCTCGCCAAAGCGGCGGGACGCCGCCGCGAGATGGCCGTCCGCGCGGCGGTCGGCGCGGGCCGGACGCGGCTGGCGGGACAGATGCTGACCGAGAGCCTGGTCCTCGCGCTACTGGGAGGCGCGGCTGGCCTCTTCGTCGCGTGGTGGGGCATTGCACTCCTCCGGCAGCTCACTCCTGAAGGAGTGCCGCTGCTCGGGCTGTCGCATTTGCGCCTCGAGCCTCGCGTCGTGGCCTTTACCGCCGGGCTTTCGCTGCTGACGGGCGTTCTTTTCGGTTTTCTACCCGCGTGGCATCTGGCCAGCCAGGACGTGAACGAGTCGCTCAAGGACGGCGGCCGCTCGCCCGGCGGCGTGCGCCGCACGCTGCGGGTGGCGCTCGTGGTCTCCGAGATTGCACTCGCCTCGCTGCTGCTGGTCGCGGCAGGCCTCACGCTTCGCAGTTTTCAGTCGGTGCTGAACCTGCCTCCAGGTTTTCAGACGAAAGGAATCCTGACGGCGTCCGCCGCGCTGCCCGCGTCGCGCTATCGTGAGGATCCGTCCCTGCTGGCCGCGTTCGATCAGATCGAAGAGAAGCTGCGTAGCCTGCCCGGCGTGCGCGCGGTCGGCGCTACGACTCACCTGCCGCTCGGCGGCCGCGACAGCCGGCGCGGTGTGGGGATCGAAGGACGCGCACCGACGCCGGATACGCCGACGCGCGCCCACCCGCGCGCCATCACGCCCGGGTACTTCCAGGCGATCGGCATCACGCTGCTGGCCGGGCGGCCCTTCACGCCGGCGGACTCCGCAACCGCGCCGAAGGTCGCGATCGTCAACGACACCATGGCGCGGCGCTACTGGCCCGGTGCATCGCCGGTCGGCAAGCGCCTCAGGCTGGGCGGCACGGAGGACATGATCGATGTCGTCGGCATCGTCGCGGACGTCAAGCACTGGGGCCTCGAGGTGGCGGTCAACCCCGAGCTGTACCTGCCGCTCCCGCAATACTTGTCCCGCGGCGTGACCTTCGTGGTGGCCGCCGACGGCGATCCCGCGTCGCTCGCGCCGGCGCTGCGCGATCGCGTACGTGGACTCGACCCCGACCTGCCGCTCTCGGGGGTGAGGACCATGGCGGAAGTCGCGTCGGTGTCGGTCGGGTCGCGGCGTGCGGGCATGCTCCTGCTCGCGGTCTTCGGCGGTCTGGCGCTGGTGCTCGCGGCGGCAGGGATCCACGGCGTGATGTCCCACCTCGTCGCGCTGCGCACGGCGGAGATCGGCGTCCGCATGACCCTCGGCGCCACGCCCGCCAACGTGATGAGTCTGGTGCTCCGCGAAGGGACGATCCAGGCCCTCATCGGGCTTGCGATCGGTCTCACGGGCGGCGTCCTGTTGATGCGTGGCTTCCAGACGATGCTCTTCGGGGTGGCGCCGGCGGATCCACTCACGCTGACGGTCGTCGGCGTGGGGCTGCTCGCGACGGCGCTCGCCGCCTGCGTCATTCCCGCGCGGAAAGCCATGCGGGTGGATCCCGTGAACGCCCTCCGCGGCGGCTGACCGACGCCCGCGATGCGGGCCAGCCGGGGCAATCCGAATGACGAGGCTGCGGATCGATTAAGATCGGCCGCATGAGCGCTACGCCGGAGCCCGGCACCATCTCCTGGCAGGACCTGACGGTTGCCGACGCTGAAGGCGTCCGCGACTTCTACCAGGCGGTCGCGGGGTGGGAACCTGAGCCGATCCCCATGGCCGGGTATTCGGACTTCGTGATGAACGCCGAGGGGAACGCCGTCGCGGGGATCTGCCACGCGCGCGGCAGTAACGCCGACCT
>JANOJK010001131.1:0-2761 GCA_031408165.1 Acidobacteriota bacterium
CCGATGTAATCGGTCCGGGGGCGGATCAGCCGGTTGTTCGCGTACTGCTCGAGACAATGCGCCGTCCAGCCGGCAACGCGGCTGACGGCGAAGATCGGCGTGAAGAGATCGATGGGGATCCCGAGGGTGTAGTAGGTGGACGCCGAGTAGAAGTCCACGTTGGGATAGAGCTTCTTCTCGCCGGTGACGAGCTGCTCGATCCGGCGGGACATCTCGAACCATGCGGTGTTGCCGGCGCGTTCGCCGAGATCCTTCGACATCTTCCGGAGGTGCGTGGCGCGCGGATCCTCGGTCCGGTAGACGCGGTGGCCGAAGCCCGGAATCTTGATCTTCTTCGCCAGCTTCGCGCGGATCGCTTCGTCGACGCGCTCCGGTGGCGCTTCCGGCCCGATCTCGATCAGCAGCCGCATGACGTCGGCGTTGGCCCCTCCGTGGAGCGGTCCCTTGAGCGCGCCGATCGCGCCCACGGTCGCCGAGTAGAGGTCGGTCAGCGTCGCGGCGGCGACGCGCGCGGCGAACGTCGAGGCGTTCAGCTCGTGGTCGGCGTGGAGCACGAGCGCAATGTCGAAGGCGCGGATCGACAGCGCGTTCGGGCGCTCGCCTTTCAGCATGTAGAGGAAGTTCGCCGCGTGCCCGAGCGCCGGGTCCGGCTGGACGGGGCCGCCCCCGGCCTGCAGACGGCCGCAGGTGGCGACGATACTGCCCATCTGCGCGGTGAGGCGGACGGCCTTGCGGTACTGCGCCTGGGGCGAGCTGTCGTTGACCTCCGGATCGTACTGGCCGAGGGCCGAGGTCAGCGTCCGCAGCATGTCCATGCCGTCGGACGCCGGCAACTGCTTCATCAACCGCAGGATCGGTTCCGGCACTGCCCGCGCCGCGGCGAGCTGCGACTGCACATCCCCGAGCTCCGCCCGGTCGGGCAGCCGGCCGTGCCAGAGCAGGTGGCAGACCTCTTCGAAGGTCGCGCCGCGCGCGAGATCGTGAATGTCGTAGCCGTAGTACGCGAGAACACCGCGATCCCCGTCGAGATAACAGATGGAGGAGGTCGCGGCGACTACGTCTTCCAGGCCGGCCTTGGGTTTTGCTTCGTCCACCCTACTTGGCAATCTCCGCTGCCATTTCTTCGTCGCCCGAGAACTGCTGGAGGATCGACAGCAGGCTGGTGTAGAGGAAGCCAATCTGGAACAGCATCAGGAACGGCAGCGTGCCGTAAATCTGGTTGATGAGCGCGTAGAACACCGTGCCGGTGAAATACAGACCGAGTGTCAGCTCGATGATCGACTGCACCCCCACCGTCTGGTGGTACTTCTTGCCGGCCCACTCGTCGCTGTCGCGCTCGATGCCGTACTTCGGCGTGCGGGCGAACTCGCTTTCCTTCTTGAAGAGCGCCTCGAGCACCGCACGCGTGTTGTTCACGCACAGGCCGATGCCGATCGACATCAGGAACGGCAGATACTTCAGCCGCGACTTCCAGCTTTCCGGATACAGCTCCCGCTGCGACACGATGTAGAAGTTGCAGACCGACAGGGTGGCAGCGGCGAAGAGCGGGATATCGATCAGCAGCATCTCGGTCCACCCCATGTTGTACCGGACGTACATCGCCGGGAACATCAGGATCGAGAGCACCGACATCAACAGGTAGTTGAAGTTCGCGGTGAGGTGGAAGAACGCTTCGGCCTTCACGCCGAGCGGCTGGTTCGACCGCAGGATCCGCGGCAGCAGCTTCATGCAGGTCTGGATGGAGCCCTTTGCCCAGCGGTGCTGCTGCGACTTGAAGGAGTTCATCTCGACCGGCACTTCCGCCGGCGCCATCACGTGCGGCAGGAACACGAAGCGCCAGCCGCGAAGCTGCGCCCGGTAGCTGAGGTCGAGGTCTTCCGTGAGCGTGTCGTGCTGCCATCCGCCCGCATCGGCGATCGCTGCACGCCGCCACACCCCCGCAGTGCCGTTGAAATTGAAGAAACAGCCGGCGCGGTTGCGCCCGCCGTGCTCGAGCACGAAATGCGCGTCCAGCAGGATCGACTGGATCTTCGTGAGCAGCGAATAGTCCTGGTTGATGTGCCCCCACCGCGCCTGCACCATCCCGATGCGCGCGTCCGTGAAGTGCGGCAACGTGGTGCGGAGGAAATCCCGGGACGGGACGAAGTCGGCGTCGAAAATCGCGATGAACTCCGCCTTGGCGACCTTCAGCCCGGCTTCGAGCGCCCCCCGCCTTGTAGCCGAGGCGGTCGACGCGGTGCAGGTACGTGATGTCGAAGCCGCGCGCGGCATGGCGGCGTACCGCCAGCTCGGCGATATCCATCGTTTCGTCCGTGGAGTCGTCGAGCACCTGGATTTCCAGCAGCTCGCGCGGATAGTCCATCTCGCAGACCGCGTCGATCAGGCGGTCGGCTACATACATCTCGTTGTAGATCGGCAACTGGACCGTGACACGCGGCAGCTCGGCCAGCGGCGGCGGTGGCAGCGCCGGGTTCGGGGCGTTGCCCCGGTTTTTCATGTAAAGATAAACGAGGTAGTACCGATGCCAGCCGTAAATGGCCAGAATGCTCAGAACGAAGAAATACAGAACGAGGATGAGTGTCTCAGGAAGCGACGTCATAAAGACATGAATCAGTCACATGGTCCAATCAACGATCTTATGGCCCGGGTCGGGCGAAAGTCAACTTCCAGCGCTCGATGACCCGGCAGCAAATTCGCGCCCTGCTCGACGATGTGCGGTCGGGAGCCCTTACTCCTGAGGCGGCACACGAGCGGCTCTTTC
>JANOJK010001138.1:0-2515 GCA_031408165.1 Acidobacteriota bacterium
GAGCAGCCTGCGCCAGCAGTCCGCCGCCTCGGCAAAGCGGCGGTTGCGCCGCAAGTGGAGCCCCAGCCGGTAGAACGCTTCCAGCACCACGTCGATGGGCGCGGATGGATCGGCCGCCGCGCGCTCGTACGCCGCGAGGGCGCGGTCCGGCTGCCCGGCGCGCTCGTAGACCTTGCCGAGCGACAGCGCCTCGGCCGCGTCGCGGCACCGGGCGCTTCCCTCGTCGACGAGCTGCACCGCATGCGCGCAGACCGCGGCGAGTGAAATGAGGTCGAGGCGGTTGTGCTCGAGCACCGGCTCCAGCGGCCGCGCATCGCCACTGCGCAGGAAGCCGAAGTACCGCGCGGGGATGTCCATGCCCGGGATATCGCCCACGCGCGTCACGCCGCACAGGGCTCGCTCGAGGGTGCCGAGACGGCATCCCCCTTCCGTGCCGTCGCCCACCGTTCCCTCGCCCGCCGTCGCAGAAGCCTCGGCGCGCACGCGCGTGCGCCACAGGCGCCGCGCCGGATGCAGCATGTCGAAGTGCCGCACCGACTCGAGCGGCAGCGGCATGCGGTGGAACAACCAGCGCGTCTCCATCACCGGCACGTCGAACGTCTTGCCGTTGTAGGTCACGAGCAGGGACGTCGCCCCGAAGCACTCCGCGACTGCGCACAGGAGCGCGCGCTCGCTCGCGTAGCTGGTCAGCAGGAACTGGCGAACCTGGAACGCGCCCATGTCGAACCAGCCGCAGCCGACCAGAAACGCCACCGTGCCGGCGCCGCCGCTCAACCCCGTGGTCTCCAGATCCACGAACAGCGTGCGCGAGCCTTCGCCGTCCGGCGAGCGCAGCGTCGGATCGAGCAGCTTCAGCGTGGCGCCGTCAGCAAGGTCGCAGTCGCCGACGCGCCTCGTGCCGTGGAACCGGTCCGACTCGTACCGGCGATCGACGATCAGGGCGCGGCCGAACCGGTTCTCGACCACGCGCCCGCCGAGCACATCCGCGACACGATCGATGTCGATGGTCGCCTCGTAGCGTCCGGTGTCCGGCTCGTAGGTGAGCTCCCGCGGCGGCGCGTTCGCCGGGCGGACAATCGAGCGGAGGCGTGAGGTGAGATCCATTAGCGGAGGCCTCCGCTGTCACGGGGCCCGGTTTCAGCACAAAGATCACGAAGGTCGCAACGATCACAAAGGGTCTTGAAGTACAGAAAACACGACTCGGAACTTTGAGAGCTGCGTGATCTTTGTGGTCTTTGTGATGAACCCGCTAAATCGCGGCACGTCACGGTCGCACCACGCTCTCTGACAAGAGCCTCTCGAGGATCTCCACCGCCACCAGCTTCGCGTGCGGCCCGGTGTTCCCCTCGGGGCCGACGCACGACGGGCAGCCCGACTCGCAGGGGCAGCCGGTGATGAGCTCGTGCGTCCGCGCGAGCAGCGGCGCATGCATGTCGAACAGCGGCCGGCTGAAGCCGATGCCGCCGGGATAATTGTCGTAGATGAAGATGTTCGGCTCCGGGGCGAGCGCCTCGGGCACGCCGCCCACGCCGCCGGTCCGGGTCTTCCTGTCGAGCGACCCGCCGTCGATCGAGACCCCCACGTCGTGCCGGTCGCACATCAGCAGCAGTTGCGCCACGTGCCGCATCGCAAACGCCAGGCCGATCACCCCGTCGCGCCGATCGTCGGCGCTGCAGGGCAGCGCACCCATCACCGTCGCCGGGATCGTCAGCCAGTAGGACGAGGTATGCATCTGCTGCTCGGGCAGATCCAGCTCGCCGGAGCCGACGTTCTCGTTCGTATAGAACTTGATCTTCTTGAATCCGACCACGCGCGAGACGACGTGGACCTCGCCGTGGGAGCGCCTGGCGCTCGCATCGGAGGTTGGAGTCTGGAGGCTGGGGACTGGGGAAGGCAACGAAGGATCCTCTGCGCCCTTCCCAACCTCCAACCTCCAACCTCCAGCCTCCGACGCGAACGTATCCAGTATCGTCACCTTCGTATACGTGATCGCGTCGGTGTAGTAGTCGCAGTCGACCGCACGGACGAAGGCCTTGCGGTTGTCGAAGTCCAGCTTCTCGACCTGGAACAGCTGCCCCTCGATGATGTAGATCGCCTTCTCGTGCAGCATCGTCGGACCGCTGGTGAAGTCGGTTTCGGCGATCACGCGCTCCCCCCGGGTCGTGTCGATCACGACGAAGTTGTCTGACGAGACGGACCGGAGGCTGACGGCGTCCGCCGGGTAGGATTCGTTCGTCCAGTTCCACTGGCCGTCGGCGCAGTGCACGAAGCCCTCTTCGGCCAGCACGGCGAGGATTTCCTGGACGTTGACCTGGTCGGTGCTGCCTGCCGGCCCGAACTGCTCGTCGACGCCGAAGGGCAGCTCGAACGCGGCGCATTTCACGTGATCGAGCAGGATGTGCAGGTTGTCGGGATTGATGAGCGCGTGTTCGGGGGACGCGTCGAAGAAGTAGGAAGGGTTGCGGATGATGAACTGATCGATCGGCGCACTGCTCGCGACGAGCACGGCCGCCGA
>JANOJK010001154.1:0-2397 GCA_031408165.1 Acidobacteriota bacterium
GGGGATGACGGTCTTCGCCCCGTCACCGGTGAACCCGCCGAGCATTCCGTTGACCTCGAACGTCGGCCGCGCCCACACGCGCTCGAGCGTAGAGTAGCCGCGCTCGCCGAAGAGCTTCGGCGCGCCGAGCTCCTTCGCGTAACGCCGCTCGTTGAACGGCAGCCTGCGCCACTGCTCGCGCTCTTCCTCCGCCAGCTCCCGGACCTCGTCGTAGAAACCCGGGATCCTGATACGGCCGCCGCGGTCCTTCATCTGCGACAGGATCTGCGCCAGCACCATGTTGGGGTTCGCCACCGCGCCGCCGAACGACCCGGAGTGCAGGTCCGACTTCGTGCCCCGCAGGTCGATCTGGAAGTAGACGAGACCGCGGAGGCCGTAGCAGATCGACGGAATGCCGCGGTCGAACATCGGCGAGTCGGAGATGACGACGACGTCGGCCTTCAGTTCGTCCTTGTGGCTCTTGACGAAATTGTCGAGATTCGCCGACCCGACTTCCTCCTCACCCTCGAGGATGATCCGGATGTTCACCGGCAGCCGGCCGTTCTGCTTCAGGTGCGCCTCGATGGCCTTGAAGTGCATGAAGACCTGCCCCTTGTCGTCGGCAGAGCCGCGGGCGTAGATCTCGCCGTTGCGCACGGTGGCCTCGAACGGGGGCGACTCCCACAACTCGACGGGGTCCACGGGCTGCACGTCGTAATGGCCGTAGAACAGGATCGTCGGCGCCCCCTCGGCCCCGAGCCAGTCGCCGTAGACGACCGGAAAGCCGGGGGTCTCGATCAGCCGCACATTCTGCATGCCGATGCGGCCCATCTCGTCGGCGCTCCACTCCGCCGCCCGCTTCACGTCGGGCGCGTGCGCCGGGAGTGCGCTGATGCTGGGAATCGCCAGGTAGGCCTTCAGCTCCTCGACGTAGCGGTCGCGATTGGTGTTGATGAAATCGATGACGTTGTTCATGACCTGTCGATTCTACTCCGAGGCGTTTCAGAGGGCTCGGGCGGCCGTCTCAGACCGAGGGCGCGCCACAGCGAGCCGCTGTCGTACGCGAACCGCCTTCGACCTTCGCGCGCTCCGTGTGATTGTCGAGCATTTCTGTCCGCTGCCGCATGGGCAGGGATCGTTGCGGCCGGGGGCGTCAGGCCTCGCGATTAGTCGTTGTCGGGCGCCGGCCATACCCAGCGCAGCTCCCGCTGGAGGGTATCTCGAAAGCGCGTCTGCCCCCCCATCAGCGCGGTCCATTCAGCTTCCGTGTAGATGAGCAGGTCTGCAGGGACGGGCAACATGAAGGTATCCCACGTCATGGTGCGCTCATGGACTGGACGGTCCGTGGATCGTACGAGGACGATGAGGTCCAGGTCGCTCCCGAAGCTCCAGTCCCCGCGCGCGAAGGATCCGAAGACGCCGATGCGCGAGGTCTCGGGGTGGAGGCGTGCGGCGTCGGCCGCCCAGGCGCGCAGCGCGGCATCGACGACCTGCCGGTCAGGCCATTTGAGCAGCGGCGAATTCAACGATCGCACGGGCATAGGTGATGGCCTGTTCGCTCTGCAGCGGTCCGTAGTGTTCGAACGGCGGGCCGGCGGCGTGTCCGTTCGGGTATCGGGTCGGGACGTAAAAGTTGTCCAGTACGCGGGCCTGTTCGATCAGGCTGGCCGGCGGCGAGACCGGGAGTTGCTGCAGCAGCCGGGTGACGACATGTCCCCAGGCCTCGGTCTCCTGATGGAGATGGAGCGCCTTCACCGCCTTCTCCCCTGCTTGATGGGCGGCGAAGCACGCCCACTCGTGGCGGCCCTCGGCCCGGGATGAACCGGCCTGTTCGAGGTCGCGGCGAGCCTGGGTGAGCCAGTCGGGGGCGCGGTTGGGCATCCGTTCTGAGTGTAGCTGTGCTCGAGGCTCGTGGGCCAGTCCATTCCAGGCGCCGCGAACGCCGGGTCGGCGCCCGGGTTTGCGCTGCCGGGCGCATCGAGCCTGTGCGACACCGAGACCGGGCTACCTGAACGACGTGCGCGGCTATCCGTGCGCCGCGCCATCGGCGCATCCGGCGTCCGCCGCAACCAACTCCCTGATCCTGGCCGCCTTCGTGGCGCCGAGACCGTCGATCTCCATCAACGCCCCGGCGTCGGCGGCGATCGCCCGTTCGACAGTGCCGAACCGGGCGAGCATGCGATCCGGATCGCGCGATCCGGTAGCTTCCGCCCTCAGGCGGAAGGGGGCGGTGTCGATCCTGACGCGAGCGCATCCTCAACGGCCCGGCCGCCGGCGGCTACGAATGTTGCGACAGCCGGCCGGAGCTGGGTAATGTCGTCCTCGGTGGCCTGCTCGTAGTCGCTGTAGTCCGCCTCCTGTCGCATTTCGAACGCCTTGGGAAGCACGCGCGCAAGGTCGGCTTGTATGACGCCGGAC
>JANOJK010000589.1:0-4742 GCA_031408165.1 Acidobacteriota bacterium
CCCTGCTCCTCGATCACCCGGCTGATCTTCCGGACGTCGTCTTCCGACAGGTCCTTGATCCGGATGTCGCCGCTCACGCCCGCCGCGGTCAGGATGTCGTTCGAGCGCTTGCGGCCGATCCCGTAGATGTAGGTCAGCCCGATTTCGATGCGCTTCGTGCGCGGAAGGTCGATTCCAGCAATACGTGCCATAAAAACTCAGCTCCCAGTTTCCAGCCGCCAGCTCCCAGCAAACTCCACTTCCAGCTGGTAGCTGGTAGCTGGAAGCTGGTTACTCATCCCTGCCTCTGCTTGTGCTTCTGATTCGGGCAGATCACGCGCACCACGCCACGGCGGCGGATGACCTTGCACTTGTCGCAAATTCTCTTGACCGACGCTCGTACTTTCATAGTTTCTCTACAATCCTGCCACGCGTCACGTCGCGTGGACTGAGCTCGAGCCGCACCCGATCGCCGATCAGCACCCGGATGAAGTTCCTGCCCGGCCCGCTCGGCGCGTGCGCCGTAATCTGCCGCGGCCCGTCGATCTCCACCCGGTACTGTCCGTAGGGCAGCGTCTCCCGCACGATCCCTTCGACCGCCCGGTGTGCCTGCTCCCGCGGGTCTTTCTCGATCATCTCAGGGAAGGAGTCGAAGGATCCTTCGCTCTCCTTCGCGTCCTTCGATTCCTTCTCTTACCGGCCGGCCACGACCGGGCGCAGGGTCAACACCAGCGGCCCGTTCTTCGTCACCGCCACCGTGTGCTCGAAGTGCGCCGACAGGCTGCCGTCCTTCGTCACCGCCGTCCACCCGTCCGCGAGCACCTTCACCGCCGGCCGGCCCATATTCACCATGGGCTCGATCGCCAGTGTCATCCCCTCGACCAGGCGCGGCCCGCGCCCGGGCTCGCCATAGTTGGCGATCTGCGGCTCCTCGTGCAGGGACGCGCCGATGCCATGCCCCACGAACTCCCGCACCACCGAAAACCCGTGCGCCTCGACGTGGGCCTGGATCGCGTGGCCGATGTCCGACACCCGCCCCCCCCGACCTTCACCTGCGCGATCCCCTTGTCGAGCGCTTCCTGCGCCACCCGCAGCAGCGCCCTCACCTCGTCGCTGACCGCGCCGACCGGGACGGTCACCGCCGAGTCGCCGTAGTAGCCGCCGAGCTTCACTCCCATGTCGAGCGACACGATGTCGCCCGCCGCCAGCGGGGTCGCCGACGGGATTCCGTGGACCACCTGCTCGTTCACCGACGCGCACAGGGTCGCGGGATATCCCCGGTAGCCCTTGAACGCCGGCTCCGCCCCCGCGGCCCTGACCCGTGCTTCCGCCACCGCGTCGAGCTGCGCCGTCGTCACGCCGGGGGCGACCATCGCCGCGAGCTCCTCGAGGATCTGCGCGACCAGCTGGTTCGCCGCACGCATCTGCTCGAGCTCCGCGGCGGACTTGCAGACGATCACCGCCGCGCCCCTCCCGGGGCGACAACCGATGCTTCCCGGATCGCCTTGTCCATCGACGCCGTCACGACGTCGGGCGGCTGGTTGCCGTCGATCGTGCGGAACGTCGGCCGCGACGAGTAGAACTCGACAATCGGCCGGGTCTGGCGGTGATACACCTTCAGGCGCTCCTCCACGATGCCGTCGCTGTCGTCCGTGCGATGCACCAGCGCGCCCCCGCAGACCCCGCAGCTCGCCGTCCACTCGATCGGTGCGTTGATGCCGCATGTCCCGCAGATCCGGCGCGCCGCGAGGCGCCTCAGCAGCACATCTTTCGGCACGACGATGTCAACAATCACGAGCGGCCCGCGGCCGTCCATGATGGCGTCGAGGGCCTCGGCCTGAGGCACCGTCCGCGGGAACCCGTCGAGCACGAACCCGGGCACCGTGTCGGTCCGCTTGAGGCGCTCGCCGACGATCCCGATCATCACGTCGTCGCCCACGAGCTCGCCGGCGTCCATCGTCAGCCGCGCCCTGCGGCCCAGGTCGGTTCCCGCCGTCCCGGCGTCGCGCAGGATGTCGCCTGTCGCGATCTTGGGGAGCCCGTGCGTTCGCGCGAACCGTTCCGACTGCGTGCCCTTGCCGGCCCCCGGGGGGCCGAGCATGACGACGTGCAGCGCCATGGCGGTCGGCTGGTGGATCACTTACTGGCCCCGCCGCCCACGAATGCGGGTCTTCTTCATGAACCCGTCGTAGTGACGCATGATGAGCTGCGACTCCACCTGCTGGACCGTGTCCATCGCGACGCCGACGATGATCAGCAGCGACGTGCCGCCGAAGAAGAACGTCACGCCGAGACCCTGCGTGATGAACTGCGGAGTGTAGCGATCGAGCGTTTCCCCGACAAACGGGATCGGCGCGACCTTGAACCCGCTGATCAGGAACTGCGGCAAGAGCGCCACGCACGCCAGGTACACCGCGCCGACGAGCGTGATGCGCGTCAGGATGGTGTCGATGTACTCCGCGGTCCGCTTGCCGGGCCTGATGCCCGGGATGAACCCGCCGTACTTCCGCATGTTCTCCGCGACGTCATCCGGGTTGAAGATGATCGCCGTGTAGAAGTAGCAGAAGAAGATGATCCCGACCATGTACAGCAGGTTGTGGAGCGGCATCCCGTAGTCGACCTGGTCGATCGCGCGCTGGAAGAACCCTCCCTGCGGGACCAGCCCCTTCATCGTCAGCGGGAACGCCAGGATCGACGATGCGAAGATGACGGGGATGACGCCGCCCGTGTTCACCTTCAGCGGGATGTGGGTGCTCGAGCCGCCGTACATCCGCCGGCCGACGACCCGCTTGGCGTACTG
This sequence comes from Acidobacteriota bacterium, assembly GCA_031408165.1. GTDB lineage: Bacteria > Acidobacteriota > Vicinamibacteria > Vicinamibacterales > 2-12-FULL-66-21 > JAICSD01. Next base: position 2,780 of record JANOJK010000589.1, read on the forward strand.
GACGGTGACGCGCCGGTGGCCGCGCTCGACGAAGATGATCGCGCCGACGACGACGACCATCAGGACGAGCAGCAGCAGCACCTGGACGATGCCGAGCTGCCCGAGACGCATCTGCTCGACCGTCTGCAGCACCGCCGCGGGGAAGTTCACGACGATCCCCGCGTAGATGATGAGCGACATGCCGTTGCCGATGCCGCGCTCGGTGATCTGCTCGCCGAGCCACATGATGAACGCCGTGCCCGTCGTGAGGGTGAGGACGGTCATCAGGCGGAAGCCCCAGCCGGAGTCGTAGACGAGCGGCAGGCCGCCGGCGATGTTGGTCTGGTGCTCGAGGAACAGCGCGATGCCGAACGCCTGGATGACGGCCAGGACGATCGTGCCGTAGCGCGTGTACTGCGTGATCTTGCGGCGCCCGAGCTCCCCTTCCTTCGAGAGCCGTTCGAGGTACGGCCACACGACGGTGAGGAGCTGCAGGATGATCGACGCGCTGATGTACGGCATGATGCCGAGCGCGAAGATGGTCATCTGCGACAGGTTGTTCCCCGAGAACATGTCGTAGAGGCCGAACATCGTGTTCTTGGCCTGGTCGGCGATGAGCGCGAGCGCCTCGGCGTTCACGCCGGGCGTCGGGATGTGGCCGCCGACGCGATAGATGGCCAGCAGCCCGAGCGTGAAGAGCACGCGCTTGCGCAGGTCGGAGACCGCGAAGATATTCTTCAGGCTGTCGGCGAGCATTACGGGAGTACCTCGGCCGTGCCGCCGGCCGCCGCGATCATCTCCGCCGCCTTGCCACTGAACTTGTGCGCGCGGATCGTCAGCTTCTTCGAGAACGTGCCGCGCGCGAGGATCTTCACGACGCCCGTGCGGCCGACCAGCCCGTGCTCGCGGAGCAGCTCAGGGGTGACCTCGGTCCCGGCCTCGAACTTCTCGCCGATCGCGTCGAGGTTCACCACCTCGTACTCGACCCGGAACGGGTTGTGGAACCCGCGCTTCGGCACGCGGCGGTGCAACGGCATCTGGCCGCCTTCGAATCCGCGCTTGTGCTTGAAGCCCGACCGCGATTTCGCGCCTTTGTGGCCGCGCCCCGCCGTCTTGCCGTTGCCGGATCCCTGGCCGCGACCCACGCGCTTCTTGGCGTGCTTCGCGCCCCTGGGCGGCTGCAGATTACTGAGGTTCATGATGCTTGTCTCCGAAACGCTCAATGCTGAACGATGAATGCTGACTTCAACATTTATCCAACTTCTACCAAGTGCCGCACCTTCAGGATCATCCCGCGCGTCGCCGGTGTGTCCAGCAGCTCCACCGAGGAGCCGATGCGCCGAAGCCCCATGCTCTGCACCACTCTCGCCTGGTTCCGGTTGAAGCCGATCGTGCTCTTGCGGAGCGTGATCGTCAGCTTCTTCGTGTCTGCGGCGTTTCCTGCCGTGTTTTTCGGGGCCGTCATCACCGCGTCTCCGCCGGTTCTTCTTCGCGGCCGCGCAGGCGCAGGACCGCGGCCGGGTCCCTGAGGTCCTTCAGCCCGGCAAACGTCGCGCGCACCACGTTGTGGTGGTTCGCGGAGCCGAGCGACTTCGTCATGATGTTCTGAATCCCGCACGATTCGACGACGGCGCGCACGGCGCCGCCGGCGATGATGCCGGTGCCCTCCGGCGCGGGCTTGAGCAGCACCTGGCCGGCGCCGAAGCGCCCGAGCACCGGGTGCGGCACGGTCGTGCCCTTGAGCGGCACGCGGATGAGCGACTTCTTGGCCGCTTCGATCCCCTTCTTGATGGCCGAGGGCACTTCCTTCGCCTTGCCGACGCCGAAGCCGACCACGCCGTGGCCGTCACCGACGACGACCAGGGCGCTGAAGCTCAGGTTCTTGCCCCCCTTGACCACCTTGGTGACGCGGCTGATGTTGACGACCGTATCCTTCAGGTCCAGCTGCGAGGCATCGATGCGTTCGCGAGATTCGATCATGTTA
>JANOJK010001187.1:0-3759 GCA_031408165.1 Acidobacteriota bacterium
CTCGACCTGCTCGGCGAGCGCCGCCGCGAGCTCGTGGTGGCCGGCGGCCTCGGCGCGTTCCGCCTCCTGTGAGAGGACCGCGAGCGGCGTCTTCAGGCCGTGCGCGAGGTCGCCGGCCTTGGCGATCGCGCGGCTCACCGCCTGGTCGCGGTGCGCGAGCAGCGCATTGAGGTCGTGCACCAGGGGCTGGATCTCGGACGGATAGTCGCCGGAGAGCTGGCGGGCCGCGCCGCGCTGGACGTCGCCGAGTCGCCGGCGCAGGAGATCGAACGGGGCGAGACCCGCGCGCACGAACGCCAGGCCGGCGATCATCGACACGACGGCCGCCACCATCAACCCGTGCGGGGAGGAATGCACGACGTGCAGGGGGTAGAAGGCGCTTGTATAGAACGTCAGGACCAGCGCCCACACGGCCAGGAGTCCCAGTGTCCACAGCACCGCGCCCACCAGAACATTCCGGCGCAGCGACGTCATCGGGCCGCGCCTCCCTCCATCCGATACCCCAGACCGCGCACCGTCTCGATCGCCGAGGCGCCAAGCTTGCGGCGCAGCCGCGCGATGAACACCTCCACGGTGTTCGAGTCGCGGTCGAGATTCTCGGCGTAGATGTGCTCGTTCAGCTCGCTCTGGGAGACTACGCGCCCGCGATGATGCATCAGGTACGACAGCACCCGGAACTCGTGGCTGGTGAGCCGCACGGGATTGCCGCGCAGCGTGACTTTCGCGCCCCGCGGATCCAGCGTGACGGGCCCGCAGCGCAGTTCGGCGGCGACCTGCCCGCTCGACCGGCGAATCAGGGCGCGCAGCCGCGCGAGCACTTCTTCCATCCGGAACGGCTTGGCCACGTAGTCGTCGGCCCCGCCATCGATCCCGTGGACCTTCTCGTGCCAGCTCCCCCGAGCGGTCAGGACAAGAACGGGAAGCGTGAGGCCTGCATCGCGCCAGCGGCGCAGCAGGGTCATGCCGTCCACCTTGGGGAGACCGAGGTCCAGGACGACCGCGTCGTAGCGCTCCGTCTGGCCGAGGAAGTCCGCGCGCTCACCGTCCGCGGCGCAGTCCACCGCATAGCCGGCCTGCCCCAGCGCCGCCGCGAGCTGCCTCGACAGCCGCGCTTCATCTTCGACCACCAGGATCCGCAGTTCGCCTCCCTCCCGCCCGAAGGCGAAGCTCCTTCCGCCTTCGTGACGACGCCGTGCCCGTTCAGTCTTTGCTCTCGGACCGACGCGCCGCCACGGGGTTTCGCTAAGGCACTAAGGCACAAAGGCACGAAAAACAATAAACGGAGGCCTTTGTGCCTTCGAGCGAACGTCGTGATGAAGGCGGAAGCTACAGGTGGAGCCTTTATACCGCACCCCAACCTGAACGGCACCTGAACGGCGCGTTCAACAGCCGTTCAGGTCCCTCCTCATACACTCCCAGCGGAGCGAGCGGCGAAGCGGCGAGCGAGCGACGCTGTCGGGGAGTTCCGAGGGGCGAAGCCCCTCGGATCGGACTGGAAGGCATCTCATAAACTGCCTCGCGAACGAGCGAGAGGGAGTGAGCCACGCGAACGGAGCGCGCCGGCGAAGCGGCGCGCGAGAGCGCGTGTCGGGTTGTCCGTGGGGCTAAGCCCCTCGGATAATTAGGAGGTGGGCTGATGCGTTCCCGGACGTTGGTGATTGTGCTGGTTGCCGCGGCGTTGTTCGTCACCGCCACGCTTGCGATGCGTGGAGACGGCCACCGGATGCTGGCGAAGTGGCTGCCCGCGCTGCACGGCGGGCGGTGACGCGGAAGGCAGAAGGCGGAAGGCAGAAGGAGAGAGACATGAAAACAGTGATGGCAGCAGCGATCGCGATCGTGATGGCCGCCGGCGGGTACCCGGCGCCGGCATCGGTGACCGGAAGCTGGACGATGAGCGTGACGGGAGGACCCCACGGCGATGCCACGATGGGGCTCGTCCTGACGCAGGAGGGGACGAAAGTCACCGGCACGTTCGCCAGCGGGCACTCGCCCGATATGGCGGTGAGCGGTGAGATCGTTGACGAGGCCCTGAAACTCGAAACGGCGGCGGACGGCGAGCACCGGATCATCTTTACCGCGAAGCTCAAACAGGACGGGACGCTCGCGGGGATCATCTCGAGCCCCATGGGCGACATGAAGTGGACGGCGGAGCGGGTGAAGGTCAGGAAATGATCGGGCAGGCGGTCCGCGATCTGCGGCACGCGTCGCGGATGATCCTCCGGATGCCGGCGCTGGCCGCGGTCGTCATCGGCTCGCTGGGCGTCGGCATCGGCGCGAACACGGTCGTCTTCTCGTGGATCCAGTCGGTCGTGTTCAACCCGATCGCCGGCGTGCGCCACGCGGGCGCCTTTCACCTGATCGAGCCGAAGACCGATACCGGCATGTATGTCGGCTCCTCGTGGCTGGAGTACCGCGACCTGCGGGAGCGGCTGCGGGCGATGGAGGGGGTGATCGCGTTCCGCATGATCCCGCTCTACGTCGGTGAGCGCGGTCGCGTCGAGCGATCGAGCGCCCTGCTCGTGTCCGACAACTACTTCTCGTCGCTCGGGCTGAGGCCCGCGCTCGGCCGCTTTGTCAGGGCCGACGAGGTCGAGACGCCCGGGACGGCACCCGTGGTCGTCATCTCCCACGATTACTGGCAGACGCGGCTGGGCGGCGCCGCGAACGCGCTGGGACAGATTCTGCGGGTCAACGGCGCCGACGTCGCGATCGTGGGCGTGACGCCGCCAGGGTTCCGGGGCACGCTCATGCAGCTGACGTTCGACTTCTGGCTGCCGGCGACGCTGGCGCCGGTGCTGATGCCGGGATCGAAGGACCTGAGCGATCGCGGCGCCCGCGGCTACACCGTCACCGGGACCCTTGCCGCAGGCGCCAGCCGCGCGCAGGCGCAGAGCGACGTGGACGTCGCCATGCGGCAACTCGCGCAGGCGTATCCACAGACCAACCGGAATGTCGCGGCGGAGGTCCTGCCGTTCTGGCGGTCGCCGCGAGGCCCGCAGCGGATGATGGCGACCTCGCTCGCCGTCCTGCAGCTGCTCATGCTGCTCCTGCTGCTGGCGGTCTGCGGCAACACCGCGAACCTCGTGCTGGCGCGGGCGAGCGCCCGGCACCGTGAGATGGGCGTCCGGCTCGCGCTCGGCGCGGGCCCCTGGCGCGTGGCGAGTCTGCTGCTGACCGAGGCCCTCGTCCTCGCCCTGCTTGGCGCGATCCTCGGGGGGGCGATTGCGATCTGGGGCACGACCACGCTCAACGCGATGCCGCCGCTCCGCGTGCGCGGCATCCCGATCTCGTTCGAGACGCACGTGGACGCCGCCGCATTGGCGTTCACCCTTGCGCTGGGCCTGGCCTGCGGCCTGATCTTCGGCCTGGGGCCGGCGCTGCAGCTCGCGCGGCTCGACCCGCAGTTGACGCTGCGCGCCGGCGCCAGCACGCCGCCGCGCAGCGGGCTGCGCAACACGCTGATGGCCGTGGAGGTCGCCCTCGCGGTGGTGGTGCTGCTCGCCGCCGGGGTCTTCCTGCAGAACTTCATGCAGACCCGCAACGAAGACACCGGGTTCCGCCGCGACGGCGTGCTGCTCGCCGCTTACGATCTGTCGGCGCGCAACGTGGACGAGAAGACGACGCGCGCGTTCACGGCGGCGCTGCTCGAGCGGGTCCGCACCCTGCCGGGCATCGAGGCGGCGGCGCTCGCGACCTCCGTGCCGCTGGACATCCACGGGATGCCGAGGCGCTTCTTCGCGCTCGAAGGCCGCCCGCGCA
>JANOJK010000595.1:0-1889 GCA_031408165.1 Acidobacteriota bacterium
CCGATCTATCGATCGGATGACGCGGGTGAGACGTGGGCGCCGGTGTCGAACGATCCGCGCGTCGGCACCAGCAACGAGACGTCGATCTGCGTCGACCCGAAGAATCCCGACTGGCTGATCGTCACGAGCCAGGTCGCGACCAAAAGCGAGGATGGCGGCCGGACGTGGGTGCCGTTCAAGGGAGCGCCCGGCGGCGACGACTACCAGTACGCCTGGATCAATCCGAACAACACCGACATCATCTTCATGACGGCGGACCAGGGCGCCGTCGTCTCGCTCGACCGCGGCCGGAGCTGGAGCTCCTGGTACAACCAGCCGACGGCCGCGATGTACCACATCACCACCGACAACGCCTTCCCCTACCGCGTCTGCGGCGGGCAGCAGGACAGCGGGTCCGCGTGCGTCGCCAGCCGCGGCACCAACGGCGCGATCACGATGCGCGAGTGGCACCCGGCCTCGATCGAGGAATACGGCTATGCCGCTCCCGACCCGCTCGACCCCGACATCGTCTACGGCACCAAGGAAGTGACGAAGTACGACCGGCGGACGAACCAGGTGTCGAACGTCGGTCCGCTCGGAGGACGCGGTAACGCCGATCCGGCGATCAGCCGCCAGGTCCGCACGCAGCCGATCGTGTTCTCGATGGTCGACAGGAAGTCGCTCTTCTTCGCCACCAACGTCCTGTGGAAGACGATGGACGGGGGGATCAACTGGAAGCAGATCAGCCCCGACCTGACGCGCAAGACCCACGACATCCCGAAAAGCGTCGGCAAGTACACGGAACAGGTCCGGACGGCGAACCAGGCCGACGTCAACGGCGCGCGCGTCATCTACACGATCGGTCCGTCCTACAAGGACCTCAACCGCATCTGGGTGGGGACCGACGACGGGGTGATCGCGACGACCGCCGACGGCGGGCTTCACTGGACCGACGTCACGCCGAAGCAGATGGGATCGTACTGGAAGGTCTTCATGATGGAGCCGGGACGCTTCGATCCGCTCACGGCGTATGCGGCGGTCAACACGCTGCGAATCGACGACCAGAACCCGCACATCTTCCGCACCCACGACGGCGGCAGGACGTGGACCGAGATCGTCAACGGGATCCCCGGCGGCGCGGCGGTGAGCGCCATCCGCGAGGACGTGCAGCGCAAGGGGCTGCTCTTCGCCGGCTCGGAGACCAACGTGTACGTGTCGTTCGATGACGGCGACCACTGGGAGTCGCTGCGGCTGAACATGGCCCCCTCCTCGGTGCGGGACCTCCAGGTGAAAGACGACGACCTCATCGCCGGGACGCACGGCCGCGGGATCTTGATCCTGGACGACATCACGCCGCTGCGGCAGATCGAGGCGAAGACGGCGGCGGCCGACGTGCCGGACATTCTTTACAGGCCGCAGGCGTCGCTGCGCGTGCGCTGGAACACGTATACCGATACCCCGATGCCGCCGGACGAGCCGCGCATGCCGAACCCGCCCGAGGGAGGCATCATCAATTACTACCTGAAGGCGGACGCGTCGGGACCTGTGGTCCTCGAGATCTTCGACGCGGGCGGGAAGCTCGTACGCCACTATTCGAGCGCGGACGCGTTGACGCCGCTGCCGGATCCGGCCACGAACGCGCCGCTGCCGCTTCACTGGTACCGGCCGCCGCAGCCGCTGTCGGCGAAGGCGGGGATGCACCGGTTCACATGGGACGTTCATTACCAGCCACTCCCCGGCGGCGGCGGACGCGGCGGGCTGCCGATCGCCGCCATCCCGTTCAACACGGCACCGGCGCCGACGACGCCGTGGGCACCTGCCGGGGATTACACCGTCAAGCTGACGGTGAACGGCAAGACGCTGTCGCAGCCCCTGACGGTGAAGCCGGATCCGCGCGTGAAAACGCCGGC
>JANOJK010000028.1:0-7343 GCA_031408165.1 Acidobacteriota bacterium
GCCGCACGCCGGCGACATCGCGTTCGATCTGCCGGAGCTGCTCGACCTTGATGGCGCGATCGATCTCGAGCTTGCGGAGCTCGGCGAGCAGGCTGCGCTCCCGGGTCGCCAGGGATTCCGCCTCGCGCTGCAGGGCCGCGAGGCGTTCGGCGGCGCGCTTCGAGAGCGCTTCGGTCTGCGCGCGGTCCGCGGGGGCCTGGGCGGAGAGCACCGCTGCAGCCAGGATTGCCATTAAAAGGGCAGAGTACGCGTGTCCACGATCTCGCGCCCAGGGCGCAGACGAGCAGAGCGCGCCAATTCGGCAGGACAACCATGGATGGCGCCCTCGGCGTGTCCGCGCCTTCTGCGAGAGATCTTTCATGCGAACACGTCAGGAAAGTGGCTTTCCGTCGAGATCAGCCGGGACCGGGAGGCCGAAGTAGCGGAGCACCGTCGGCGCGATGTCGATGATGCGCGGCGTGGAGGTGTTGATCGGGCGCCCGGTCACGAACACGCCGGAGGTGATCGCGAAGTCGTAGCCGCCATGATCGGCGCTCCACTTGCGATCGTTCTTGTAGACGATGCCCGGCGGCGATCCTCCCAGCGTCGTCTGCCACGACACGCGGTACCCTTCGTTCATGCCGACCTGCAGTTCCGCCGCGTTGTGAAGGTAGGGACCCGAGTAGATGTCATCGCGTTTGTACACGGCCCGGATGATCGGCGTCCCGTCGTCCGGGTCCTGCATCGTGAGCAGTTTCTTGCCGAGCTCGCCGGCGAGGGCGGTTGCCTCGGCGCCCGGGCTGACGATCCCCTGCGACTCGCGGCCGCGGACGTTGAAGTACACCTGGCCGATGCCCATCGCGTAGGCGCGCGTGCGGCTCCAGTCGACGTTCTCCCAGAACGTGCCGCCGCCGAAGAGATCCGAGAGCTTCTTGTCGGCGCCCTGCTGTCCCTTGAGCGCCATGTAGCCGTTCTGCACGAGCCACGTGTTGAGGTTCACGGCCTTGCGCCATGAATGGAAGCCGTGGTCCGACACGATCATGACGGGCACGTCCGATCCGACGCGCGTGACGATTTCACCGACGAAGTCGTCCGCGCGCTTGTAGACGCGCTCGATCGAGTCGCCGAACTGCGCGGCCAGCTTGGCGTCGTAGAGCGGGTGCCGCGGATCGATCAGCCGCCACATCATGTGCTGCACGCGGTCGGTGGACTCGATCACCCCGATGAGGAGATCCCAGTCCTTGGCGTCGACTCGGTTCAGGATGACTTTCGCGCGGTCATCGAAGGCGACCATCAGATCGTCCATGAACGTCTTCTCGTCCATGCGCCCTTCGTTCAGCGCCCAGGTCGCTTCCGCCCAGCCGAGCGTGCGGTAGTTGCCGATGGCCTTGTACAGGTCTCCCGAGAAGGACGCGGGCGAGGAGATGGGAATCGGCGCCCGGTCGGGTTTGAAGTTCACCGGCGACACGTAGAGCTGCAGCTCGCTCCCCGCGTTCACCAGCAGCATCTGCATCATGCCGTGCAGCCGGACGATGAAGTTCACCTTGAAGGTGAGGTCGATCCACTGCGACCACTTACCCTGCTCGAGGCGGATGGTCTGGCCGTCGATCTCGATGGTCGCGCTCTTGCCGGGGCGGTCCCACTGAATCGTGAACGGGACGCGCACATCCTGCACGGCCTGCAGTTCGGCGAGCTGCGCGCGATCGCTCTCGCTCAAGGCGGGCCCCTTGTGGCGGATCGATTCGATTTTCTGCTTCACGATCGGACTCGGCGGCCCGTCGAGGTCGCTCGACGCCTTGTCCCCCTCGAACACCAGCCGCTTGAGGATGCCGCCCATCTCGGTGTTTCCCTCTTCGTAGCGGCTCAGGTCCGTCGCGTAGTACGAGAACGTTCCCATCGTCCCGCGGATGTCGGGGAGCGGGAGGCCCGAGAGCAGGTGCCCGTTGTCGACGTCCTCGGGAGGGAAGGTCACCGGGACGGTCAGCATGTCGGAGCGGACCCCCTCCCGGCCGGCCGTGACCCAGAACGAGGTGCCGCCGCGGATCGACGTCAGCCTGGGTTTCGAGACAGGGAAGTAGTTGAACAGGAACTTCGGCGGCGTCCGCGTCACCATGCCGAGGTCCGGCAGGTACGACGCCGTGTCGCGCACCAGGAAGTCGTAGATGTTGTGCTTGCCGGCATTGACACCGGTCGCGAACGACGCCCACGCGGTCGGGGATTCCGGGGAGTGCGAGGTCTGCAGCGGAAACATCCCGCCGCCTGCCGCGAGCTTGGAGATGTGCGGCAGCTTGCCCTCGTCCATCCACCGCTTCAGCAAATGGGGATCCATCCCGTCGAAGCCCAGGATGACGAGCTTCTGCGTGTACTTCGATGGCGCGCGGCGCGAAGTGCCGGAGCAGGCGACGCACAGGGCCCCCACGACGACGAGCGCGGGCGCCAGGACCTTCATCACTCTCGGCATGGGTCGGTGCGAATTATAGCGTGCCTCGCACCTCGCCCGTCCCGCCTCGCGCCTCGTGATCCGTGTGGTACCCTCGTCGGGGTGAGAGCGCTGGGGATCGATTACGGCGAGCGCCGCATCGGCCTGGCGCTGTCGGACGCAACGGGGCTCCTGGCGTCGCCGTGGAAACAGATGCCGAATGACGCCAACCTCGCGGCAGCCGCCCGGCGGCTGGCCGCAGAAGTGAGGGCGCTGCAGGCCGAGGATGACGGGCTGCACGCCGTCGTGATTGGCCTCCCCCTGCGTCTGGACGGCTCGCCGAACGATCAGACGGGGCGCGTGCGCACGCTCGCCGAAATCCTCGCGACGGAGATCACGCCGCCCATTTCACTGCAGGACGAACGGCTGACCAGCCACGAAGCCGACCAACTGCTCGCTCAGCGCGAGCACGACTGGCGAAAGCGAAAGGAAAAGGTGGACGCCATGGCCGCGGCACTCATCCTGCAAGACTTCCTGGACCACCAGCCCCGCCCGTGAAGCGACTTGCCTTTTTCGTCCTGGTGCTCATCATTGTCGCCGCCGCCGCGGGCGCATGGTTCTATCGTGACGCCGATCGGCCGTTCAAGGGCTACGAGGGACCGGAGCAGTTCGTCGAGATCGCGCAGGGCGCCGGATCGAGCGGCATCGCGAAGCGGCTGGCCGACGCGGGGGTCGTGCGCGACGTGAACAGCTTCAGGCTCGCGCTGTGGCTCACCGGGTCGGGACGGCGGCTGCAGGCAGGCGAGTACCGTTTCGATCAGCCGATGTCGGCGCGCCAGGTGGTCGCCAGGATCGCCCGAGGGGACGTGTACGTGCGGCCCCTGACGTTTCCCGAAGGGCTCACTTACAAGCAAATGGGACCGCTCTACGAAGCGAAGGGCTTCGGGCCGGCGGCGTCCTTTGTTGCCGCCGCGAGGAACGCCGCGCTGGTCCATGCGGTGGACCCAAAGGCCACGGATCTCGAAGGCTACCTGTTTCCCGATACCTACACGCTGCCGCGCCGCACGACCGCGGACCAGCTCGTGGCGCGGATGGTCGCGTCGTTCACGAAGGCGCTGACCCCGGATCTGGTTGCCAGGGCAGAAGCCCGGGGCCTCACCGTGCGCCAGCTGGTCACGCTGGCGTCGATCATCGAAAAGGAAACCGGCAACCCCGACGAGCGCTCGCTGGTCGCCGCCGTCTACACGAACCGGCTGAAAATCGGGATGGGCCTGCAGTGCGATCCGACCGTGATCTACGCGCTCGAGCGGGCGGGGCGGTACGACGGCAACCTGTCGCGCGAGGACCTGCAGTTCGACTCGCCGTACAACACCTACCGCTACGCCGGCCTGCCGCCCGGCCCCATCGCGTCACCCGGCCGCGCGTCGCTCGAAGCGGCGGTCAACCCCGCGAACGCGCCGTACCTGTATTTCGTCAGCAAGAACGACGGCTCGCACGCGTTCGCTACGACGCTCGACGAGCACAACCGGAACGTCCAGCAGTATCAGGTCAAGTATTTCCGCGACCAGCGCCAGAAGCGCTGATCCCCCGCACCGGGCCGACCCTTCACAATCGTCGTCGCCGTGTGCCCCGACTACGACCTGTGGTAGTAGTCGCCCGGGGCCTGTACATTTTCCCGCATGCACGGGTGGTTGAGAATCGGGTCGGGGTCCATCGGGGCGCTGCTGTTCGTCACCCACGCCGCGTACGCCGCGGTCACGTTGCACGGAGTGGTCCGCGACCCGCTCGGTTCCGCCGTCGCCGGCGCGGACGTCGTCATCGCCACGCCTGAACGTGCCTCGATCGCCAGCGCGCGCACCGACGCGGAAGGACGCTACCAGCTCGACGTCCCGGTCCCCGGCGGCTACCTCCTGACGGTGACCTCTCCCGGATTCACGACGAGGCGGCTGCCCGTCACCGTCACCGCCGCGGGGATGAAAGCCGTCGACGTCACGCTGCAGATCGCCGGGCTCGAGGAGGACGTGACCGTCACCGCGGCGCCCGGGCTCGTGCAGGACGCGCGGACCGCGGGCCAGCCGGTCAACGTGATTGAAGCGCGTCAGATCATGGACCGGGTGAGCACCGTGGTGGCCGAAGCGGTGACGGAGGAAGCCGGCGTGCACCTGCAGCGGACCAGTCCGACGATGGCCGGAGTGTTCGTGCGCGGCCTCACCGGCAACAAGGTCAACGTGTTCGTCGATGGCATCCGGTATTCGAACGGCGCGCAGCGCGGCGGCGTCAACACCTTTCTCGACCTCATCGAACCGGGGATGCTCGAAGCGATTGAAATTTTGCGCGGACCCTCGAGCGCACAGTACGGCAGCGACGCGCTCGGCGGCAGCATCCAGTTCCTGACACGCGTGCCGTCGCTGAGGGGCGCGAGCCGGCGGTCCTGGGGGGGCTCCTTTTCCGCCTCCGGCGGCACCAGCCACAGGAACGGCGGCGCCGAGTTGTTCGGCGCCTATTCCGGCCCGACGGTCGGTGTCACGATGAGTCTGGCCGGGCGCCGGACGGGCACGCTCCGGACCGGACAGGGGATCGACTCGCACGCCGCCGCGACGCGGTTCTTCGGCCTCCGCTCCGACCTCGTCATGGGCGAGCGTCTGCCTTCGACCGAGTTCGCGCAGGCCGGTGGCTCCGTGCGCGCCCACTGGGCGCTGTCGGAGCGGTCCCGGATGATCGCGTCCTACGCGCGCAGCCACCAGGATGGCGGCGAGCGCTACGATCAGCTGCTCGGCGGCGACGGCAACCTGGTGTCGGAGTTGAACGACCTCTCGCTCGACTTCGGGTCCGTGCGGCTCGAGCGCCTGGGAGCGGGGTTCGCCGACTACATGGCGCTGACCTACTCGCTCAACAGCCAGCGCGAAGAGCGCGTGAACCAGGGGGGCAACGGCAACCCGTTTGCGACCATCGGGCACGAGCCGGAGCGGACCACCGTGCACGGCATCCAGGGAACGCTCTCCAAGCAGTTGTCTTCGCGCGCGGCACTCACCGCCGGAGCCGACGTGTACTTCGAGCGGCTGACGTCGGAGGCGTTCAACGTCGATCCGGTCACCGCGGCGGTGTCTCCCCGGCGTCCCCGCGTGCCCGACCAGGCGACGTTCCACCAGGGTGGAGCGTTCGTGCAGTCGCATTTCGATGCGGTACCGGATCGCCTGCGCCTGCTCGGTGCGGTGCGCGTCGGCGGCGTGTCGTACAGGGCCCGTGCGGCCGACAGCCCGATCGTCGGGGGGCTGCCGCTCTGGCCGGATGATTCGCTGAAGGCCTCGAGTCCCACGTTTCGCGCATCTCTCGTCGCGACCCCCGACAGCTCATGGACAATCTCGGGATCGGTGAGCCGCGGCTTCCGCGCCCCGCACATGACCGACCTCGGCACGCTGGGCCTGACCGGCTCCGGCTTCGAGGTGGCGGCGCCCGACGTGGCGGGCCTGGGCGGAATGGTCGGCACGACTGCCGACGCGGCCGCCGCGTCGACCGGCGATCCCGTGGAGCAACTGGGACCCGAGACCAGCCTGCAGTACGACGGATCGGTGGCCTTTCACCGCCGGCGGTGGCGCGTGGACGTCACCGCCTTCGTGAACAGTATCGACGGCAACATCCAGAAGCAGGCGCTGATCCTGCCGGCCGGCGCCGTCGGGAAGAGGCTGGGCGGGTCGCCGATCGTGTCGCAGAATGCGAACGGCACCGTGTTCGTCGCGGCGACGACGGTCCCTGTGCTCGTCCGCGCCAACTTCGATCGCGCGCGCGTCTGGGGCATCGAGCACAGCGGCCACTTTACGCTCGCCGCGCCAGTCTCGCTCCAGACCGTCTTCACGTATTTACGCGCGAAGGACACGGAAACGGGGCGGCCGCCGAATATCGAAGGGGGTACGCCCGCGCCCGAGGCGTATCTGATCGCGCGCTGGCAGCCGGCACGAGCGAAGTGGTGGGTCGAGCCCTACGTGCACGTCGCATGGAGGCAGACGCACCTGTCGTCGCTGGACCTGGGGGATCGCCGCACGGGCTCGGGCCGCTCGCGCGCGAGCATCCAGGCGTTCTTCCGTAACGGCGCCCGCGCCCGCGGCTGGATCGGCGCGGGTCCGGACGGGACGTTCGGCAATGCCGACGATGTGCTGCTCGCCACGGGGGAGACGCTTGCGCAGATCCAGGAACGGGTCCTCGGCGCCGGCGTGAACGCGTCGTCGCTCTTCACCGCCGTTCCCGGCTACGCCACGACGGGCATCCGGTTCGGGATGAAATCCGGCCGTCACCAGTTGTCGCTCCATGCGGAGAACCTGACCGACAAGAACTACCGGGGCGTGAGCTGGGGAGTGGACGCCCCGGGAAGAGGAGTCTCGGCGCGCTACTCTGTCACCTACTGATTGGCGATGACGCCAGGACGAGAAAACGATTTGTGAACGTCGGCATCAGTCACGACACCGCTGAGTTCGCGGTGGAAAGTCTGCGTCGCTGGTGGCGCCTCATCGGACGTCGGCATTATGCGAACAGCGACCGCGAAGAAAAGCGTCTCGCTGATGACAGCCTTGCAGATGCCCTTGAGTCATGGCCCGAATAGTGAGAGGCGAGGTGCGCTGGGCGGACCTCAATCCTGTTCGTGGTCATGAGCAGGCCGGCCAACGACCGGTGTTGATTCTCAGTCACGACGTATTCAACGAACGATCGGGAACGGTCATCGCTGTTGCGATGACAAGCCAGGAACCGCGCGCCGGGTTTCCGCTGACCCTCGAGAGTCAGGCGGCGGGTCTGACGAAGCGCTCGTGAATCAAAGATCAGCCAAATCCGCACGTTGTCGATCGACCGGATCGGCCGACGGCTTGCCCGGGCGTCTGAGGAAGCACTCGCACGCGTGCTCGACGGCCTCAACGACATCCTCGGGTAGCCATGCTGGCCGTTCAGCGGTCTAACG